>VGTJ01000245.1 GCA_016874775.1 Deltaproteobacteria bacterium | reverse complement strand
CACCAGTCACAACTTAAGCTGTTGGCAGTGCAGTAATTCCCTCTCCCTCAGGGAGAGGGCTAGGGTGAGGGGATGAAAACTCAGGGCTTTTGACTTCTCGACTCCCTCATCCTGACCTTCTCCCTGAGGGAGAAGGAACCCATACTCGCAACGGAGCACGTAAAACACAGCGATTCTTCCTTAAGTTGTGACTGGTGCCGTAGCGTGCGCCATGCGCACGGGAGCCACACCCGGCGAGCGCAGCGTGCGCACAGCGCACGCTACCCCAACTGTGCGAATGTTCCGTGGTCCGATTGAGACAACCTGTCCCACCAGAACCCTGCTGTTAACTGTTAAAGCGGGGTTGCCAAAACAAACTCCCTCCAGCTATGGTAACGCCGCATGAAGTACAGCGAAGCCTCTTGCCGACACGTAGCGGAACTTTTAGTTGCAGGCCTGTGCGAGAAGAACCTGGTGCGCTTGCCCCAAGAGAAGCGGGCTACGGTTGTGACCAGAATGGTGGCCACGCTGCTTGAAAACTTCCGTCAAGAAGAAGCTATCGAGAAAGAGGCCGAGCGATTAGCTGAGGAACATCTACGCAATGCCCCTCCTGGAATGGACCGCCATCGCGTTGTGCAAATGATTAAGCAACGCCTCGCTGAGGAAAAGCGTTTTTCTTTATGAGTCGCCTGTCGGATAACCGTATTGCCGCGCTGTCTCGCTTGATGATACGTGCGCTCGCTCCTGAAGGAGAAGGGCTGAGCGAACGAGCGGCCTTAGTAGAGGCTAAACGCTTGTTATCTGAGCACTTTCAGCGTGATGATAAAATTGACGAGACTGTGCGTCGTAAGATCGCTTCTCTTTCCCGCCGTGTCGTGCCTGGGAGCACCGAGTGGGAGGTGCTCTACCGTCGGTACTTTGAAGAAGAGGCCAAAAAATACAAAATCTAGACCAGTTCCCTTGACAACTTAGCGGAAATGATTAAGTAATCTGCGGTCGTCTCGCTAGCGGGGGACTTTCAACCAACATGCCCTGGGACGATCAAAAATACACAACTTATAGAAAATATAACGAGGAGAAAGGAGAGAGGTATGAAGATTCGACCCCTACAGGATCGAATTATTGTCAAACGGATTGCAGAGGAAGAGAAAACCAAGGGCGGGATTATTATCCCCGACACCGCCAAGGAGAAACCGCAGGAAGGGAAAGTCATTGCGGTAGGTAAAGGGAAGGTCAATGAGGACGGGAAAGTGACTCCTCTCGACGTGAAGGCTGGCGATAAGGTGTTGTTTGGCAAGTACTCTGGAACCGAAGTGAAGATTGACGGTGAAGAGCACCTGATCATGCGCGAGGATGACATCCTTGGGGTGATCGAATAAGCGTCGCATGCACGCGAGGAGGAAACATCATGGCTGCAAAGAATGTTAAATTTGGTCAAGATGCACGAGATAAAATTTTACGCGGCGTCAACATCCTGGCCGACGCCGTAACCGTGACCCTTGGTCCGAAAGGCCGCAACGTCGTGATTGAGAAGTCCTTTGGTGCCCCCATTGTCACGAAAGACGGTGTGACCGTTGCTAAGGAAATCGAACTCGAAGATAAGCTCGAAAATATGGGTGCACAGATGGTGAAAGAAGTTGCCAGCAAGACCTCTGATATCGCTGGTGACGGGACGACGACTGCAACCGTGTTAGCCCGCGCGATCTACGCTGAAGGTGTGAAAATGGTGGCAGCAGGCCACGATCCGATGAGCATCAAGCGCGGTATCGACAAGGCAGTTGGGAGCCTCATCGGCGAACTGAAAGGACTGTCGAAGCCCACCCGTGATCAGAAAGAAATTGCTCAGGTTGGAACGATTTCCGCCAACAACGACACCACTATCGGTGAGATCATTGCTGAGGCAATGAACAAAGTCGGTAAAGAAGGCGTGATCACCGTTGAAGAAGCCAAAGGGTTGGAAACCACCCTTGATGTCGTCGAAGGTATGCAGTTCGATCGCGGCTATCTCTCTCCCTATTTCGTGACCGATCCGGAGCGCATGGAATGCGTCTACGAAGATGTCTATCTCCTCATCAATGAGAAGAAGATCTCTGGCATGAAAGATCTGCTCCCCGTACTTGAGCAGGTTGCGAAGAGTGGCCGTCCGCTGATTATCATTGCAGAAGATATCGAAGGTGAAGCACTGGCTACACTAGTTGTGAATAAGATTCGCGGGACTCTGCAATGCGTTGCCGTGAAGGCTCCTGGCTTTGGTGACCGCCGCAAAGCGATGTTGGAAGATATCGCGATTCTCACTGGTGGTCGCGTGATTGCTGAAGAATTGGGTGTCAAGCTCGAAAGTCTCACGCTCAGTGACCTCGGTCGTGCGAAACGTATCGTTGTCGATAAGGACAATACCACTATTGTTGATGGTGCTGGTAAGAAAGCTGACATCGAAGGACGGGTGAAGCAGACCCGCGCGCAGATCGAAGAGACCACATCAGACTATGATCGTGAGAAACTGCAGGAGCGCTTGGCCAAGATGATCGGTGGTGTGGCCGTGATCAAAGTTGGTGCGGCAACTGAAGTTGAAATGAAAGAAAAGAAAGCTCGCGTGGAAGATGCGCTCCATGCGACCCGTGCTGCGGTTGAAGAAGGGATCGTTCCTGGTGGTGGCGTGGCGCTGATTCGCGCCTCCAATGCTCTCAACAAGCTCGAAGCGAACGAAGAAGAAACCGTGGGTGTGAGTATTGTGCGGAAGGCCCTGCAAGAACCGCTGCGTTGGATCGCAACTAACGCCGGTGAAGAAGGCTCGATCGTGTTGGATCGTGTACGGAGCAACAAAGGAGCCTTTGGATTCAATGCTGCGGCTGGCGAGTTCGAAGACCTCATCAAAGCTGGCATTATCGACCCGACCAAAGTGGTCCGCACCGCACTGCAGAACGCGGCATCAGTGGCGGGTCTATTGTTAACTACTGAGGCCACAGTCGCTGAAAAGCCAGATGAAAAGGGTGCTGGCGGTATGCCTCCGATGCCTCCGGGCGGCGGCATGGGTGGCATGGGCGGCATGATGTAAGAAACGTAATACATAAAACGTAATACGTAAGAGAAGGCAACAGATACACGGCCCTGCTAGGGAAACTTGGCAGGGCCGTTGTGTTTGATCCGCCCGTCACATCTCTTCCCTAAAGCATCGTGGTGGTGCGACCGCTCGCGTGCCAGCAGTGCGCGAGCGACCTGGCAAAGTTCGTCAGACCCACCATCACTTCTCACGTGTGTGTCAACTTTTGTTGCCTATCAACTATCGTGGACAACACATTGAGTGAGGTTTCTGCTCTCGTGTTTTCAAGAAATTGACGTTTCCCCTGACAACTAAATTTGGCTTTCATAGTGGTGACGACTTCTACGATTGGTATGGCGATTTACTGCAGGAGGCAGCAAATCGCAAAGATGTGACCTTCAGCGACGTCAAGAGTAAGTTCGGGAAGGAGTTAGTGATTACCGGAACCTGTCTCAACAAACACGAGACGGAGTATTATTCGGCGCAACAAACACCGGATATGCCCGTGCGTGACGCCGTGCGCATTTCCATGAGCCTGCCCATCTTCTTCTAGCCGGTGAAACGTGACGACGACATTCTGGTTGATGTAGAAACCTTTTGACGCTATGTCGTGAGAAGTCTTTCTCTGACGATCAGGCTGTGAATGGGGGCAATCGCGTCGTCTGGTCTACACGGCCCTGCTAGAGACATCTGGCAGGGCCGTTATTATTAGAGGACTGTGGGACGGTAGGCTTGCAAAAGATATGGCAGATAGCGAAAGATACAGAAAGGAGGTGCTGACATGGCGCAACAAATGCACGAAATTGACTATAAGGTTTTTGGCGATGATATGCAGTTTGTTGAAATAGAGTTGGACCCAGAGGAAGCCGTGGTCGCTGAAGCAGGTGGCATGATGTACATGGACGACGGGGTCGCAATGGAAACGATCTTTGGTGATGGACGACAACAGAACACCGGGTTTTTCGGCTCTCTCCTCGGAGCCGGGAAACGGTTGCTCACCGGAGAGTCGTTGTTCATGACGGTGTTCATCAATAAAGGGCAAGGAAAGCGACGCATTGCATTTGGTGCGCCGTACGCGGGGAAGATTATCGCTGTGCACCTTGGTGATATTGGTGGCGAGCTGATCGCGCAGAAAGATTCCTTCTTGGCGGCAGCCAAAGGGGTTTCGTTAGAGATCGCATTCCAGAAGAAGATTGGCGTCGGCTTTTTTGGCGGAGAAGGCTTTATCATGCAACGCTTGCAGGGAGATGGGTTGGCGTTCATCCATGCTGGCGGAACCCTGATGGAACGAAACCTTGCCCCCGATGAACTGATCCGTGTAGACACCGGTTGTCTTGCTGCCCTGCAGCCCACCGTTAATTATGACATCGAGTTTGTTGGAAAGATCAAGTCAGCACTCTTTGGCGGGGAAGGATTATTTTTTGCCACGCTACGGGGTCCTGGAAAAGTGTGGCTCCAATCACTGCCATTGAGTCGTCTGGCCAGCCGTATCTACGCCGCAGCTCCACAAGCTGGTGGTGGCGGACGTGAGAGTGGATCGTTACTTGGTGGACTTACAGGTGGATTGTTTGGAAGTGACGAGTAAATCATAGGTATGAAACATCCCGCAGTTCTTCACGATCCAGTGTCTGGCACTACCCGGCGAGTAACCGTCAGTTGGAACTCGGTGTTGCACGGCTCGTTGCACGTTGAGGACAGTGCTGGTGCTTCGCGCAATATAGCTGTGACCGATTTGTCGCTGAGTCGCGGAGGCTGGCGCGGAGATGCGATCAATTTTTCGTGGCAAGATGAAGGGCAGACCTGGGCTGTGACTGTTGATGACCCACAGGTAGTCACACAATTTACGAAAGAATTGCCCTCTCACTTCGCTGGTCAGATTATTACCTGGCAAAAGCAAAGCAAACGAGGAGAACGTTGGTCCGCCACCATCTTGATGATTGCGGGATTGGTTACCCTCCTCCCGCTTCTTTTCGTCATCATGCTGTTCATGATGCGAGATCGTATCCTCGATGCTGTCATTGCCAGAATGCCCACCAGCGTCGATGCTCGAATCGGTGAACTCGTGCATCAACAACTGCTCCTGTCTAGTGAACTCGTGAAAGAAGGTCCTGCAGTCGAGGCGATCCGGGCAGTGAGCCAACGCTTTCTTCCTCATCTTCCGAAGCAAGATTTTCACTTTCGGTTTGAAGTGGTAAACGACAAATCCGTCAATGCTTTTGCTGCGCCTGGCGGTCTTGTCGTGGTGCACACTGGCTTGTTAGCAAAAGCCACGTCGGTCGATCAGTTAGTGGGTGTGTTAGGTCATGAGATTACCCACGTCACACGCAGACACTCTCTGCGCCAGATGGTGTACGATCTCGGACTGACGACTACCCTCCGTTGGTTGCTCGGGGTGCCGGACGGGGTTGCCGACACAATCGCTGGTGCAGCAGTGAACTTGAGTGGTTTGCAGTTCAGTCGTGAACAAGAAACAGAAGCGGATCGAGGTGGTGTTGAATTGCTGCAGAAAGCGCGCCTGCCAGCGACGGGGCTCCAGTCGTTCTTCGAGATTCTTGCGCGTGAAAAAGGACAAGTCCCGACGTTTCTCTCTACTCATCCTGCAGACAACGAGCGCTCGGCTACGCTGCAACGATTAGTTGCTGAGCGAGGGCAGTGGACAGTTGAACCACTGATGATCGATTGGGATGCTGTCCGGAAGGATGCCGAAGAACGGATGAAGGGAAAGTAGGGACAGGGCGTACCGTGTCCCTTAGGCGATTACTTACTCGGTAATCCAGTAATACGAATCCCTGCCGAGTGTACTTTGTTGAGAATATTGAGCCGAATGAGCAGCGCGGTAATTGGCTCGATCAAGCGTGCGGCTTCAATTGGTCCAACTTCCACCGCTTTGGCTCCACCGCCAAGCTTGTTAATGAGCTGCATGACGGTCGGACGTGCTTCTTTGTCTCCACAGACCAAGACATCACAGTCGATCGGAGAATTCAGATCTCGCAGGACATGAGCGGAGACATTCTGCAAAGCACATACGACTTTCACATCAGGGCCAAGGAGTGCTTTCGCTTCTTCACTCGCTGACCCGGCAGCAGGCATGATAACACGGCGTGCATTTTCCGGATCGAGTGGAACAGAAACATCGACAAAAATCTTGCCTTTGAGTTGCTCTTTCACGCTCTCTAAGGTGCCGACATGGGCAGAGTAGGGGACAGTCAGGACAGAGATGTCCGCTTCTGCGGCTGCGGTGACGTTATCGGTTCCACGGAGTAGGTTCTGCCCTAACTCTTGGTTCAACTCAGCCGCGACTTTCTCCCCTTTTTCCTTTTGTCGCGAGCCAATAATGACCGTTTCCCCTGCTTTTGCCCAGCGAATCGCCAATCCCGGCCCTTGTTCGCCAGTGCCACCTAAGATTGCAATTTTCATGAGACTGTTTCCTCCTGCGAAAAAGAATCGACCTACGGAAATCGTCGGAAGAGTATAATGGGTAAAACGGAAAAGGTAAGGGGACAGCGAAGCTTGGGACAAAATTGGATCACAGAAGATTCGTACAGTTAGGCGGTGGCAGGAAACAACTTACCGCAATAGTGATTGACCGGAGTGGAGAGCCTCTGCACAAGAGCAGGGATGAGAGACGAGACCATTGTGTGCTGGCTTCGGTCTAAGTATCGAAGTCTGGTCGAAGAGCTGGATGAACGCGGGCGAC
>VGTJ01000244.1 GCA_016874775.1 Deltaproteobacteria bacterium | reverse complement strand
CCAAAGGCCTACAGGTCTCCGACGATGAGTTTCAAGCGCTCAATATCAAACCCGGTAAGTTTCATGGCGATTGGAACTATACGCTTCTTCCTCGCTCTTAATCGGTAACTTAATTCTTGCCCATGCCTTAGTAGTCAGTCACACTGAATTTGAGGGGTCGATTTCGTCATGCCTGCGCAGCCTGTCCCCGGTCATGAGGGGAGCGGGCATCCAGGATCTTCAAGCAGGGGCCATGACTTACCCTCCCTGGATTCCCGCTTTCGCGGGAATGACGCCGCTACGTTCACCCCTCAGAATCAACATGACTGACTCCTAGCACCCAACACCTATACTCTACGCGGGTAGAAAGTGCGGTTTTGTCATGCTGAGCAGAGCGAAACATCTTTCGCGTTGTACGGGAATGCCAGTCCGTATGCGTTCTGCCCTGGCTATGCGGCGATGGCCTTGTGGTACTTAGGGTATCCCGACTAAGCGGTACAGGGCATAGCGGAAATGATGCGCATTGCCACGGATTTACAAGAGGCGAAAGAACTTTTGGAAGCATTGAGTGATCGAGTCATCGGGCGATTGAGTCATTGAAGAACTAAAAGCTGATCCGAGTTGCCTCTTGTTCGCCATGCCCCGATGGCCTGATGATTTGATCACTCAATCTGCTGTTCCAGCAACCGGCAGCTTGCTCTCGCGGGCGAAACGTATCAGTGCAGCATAGCGATAAAAACCATGGACAAACTTTCCATAGGGAAACGTCAGGAAAAGGGCAAAGACAATCCCAAGATGCAAGGCTAGTAAGATTCCCATCGCTGGAGTCGCGCGCAGTACGAGTAAGAGCAAACCAGAAGCACTGGTCAGCAGTAACATAGCGAGAAACGCCACTTCCATGCCTCGTGTATCGGAACTGACGACCTGAGGGTCGCGCCTCTGCTTGGCACGAAGCAGCCCCGCTGGCCCGATTAAAAGGCCGCTGCCACCGAGGACCCCCAGCAGGACCACCGGATTGTACCACGCATATGGTGCGTGCCAGCCGAGGAGGTTATGAAGGACCGTGGCTAACGAAGTGGAAGCAAAGCACAGCAGAAAGCCATAGAATGTACAGTGATGATAGAAACGACGACGATCGGTCGGTTGTTCATCCTCGTTCATGCAGCCACCGCGCTGGCCATCAAGATAACGCAACGTAGCTGTCGCCTGTCCGGCAATGAGGAGGTCTGACAGACCGATGGTACCGCCACCACTCGTGCGCCAGAATGTTCGTACACTTATTACAATAGCCACGACGGCAAAGAGAAAGACCCCACCGAAAAGTGCGACCATCGTCTCGTGTGGCATCAAACGATAAAACGCTCCTGGTCCAGTGTGGACAGCAAACAGAGCATCTGGATCATGCATTGCGACAAAACCACCAATAAAAAGGGCTATGGCAACTGTTGCCGCAAGCGCAATGATAAGGCCGTTGCGCTGAAACAACGGAGCGAACGTGCGTGGCCACGCTGAGCGATAGTAAGACTCAGATCTTAATTGAGCGAAGATTTGCGGAACGTTGACTGCGAATTCGTGCGGCGGCACATACTGGCAGGCGTAATAGCACGCGCCACAACTGTGGCAGAGATTGGCGAGGTATTCGAGATCGCCATCACTGAAAGTGCGTCGTCGCGTCATGGCCGGGAAGACGGCACAGAGTCCCTCACAATAGCGACAGGCATTGCAGATCGTCATTTGCCGATTGGCTTCGGCATGAATACTGGTATCGAGTTTCATAGGTTTCTTTGGCATGGTCCGCCGGAAACGCTTTGCTTATTCCGGCCTATGTTTCGCTTGCGCTGCCCCTTGTCCGGCAATACGACCGAAGATACTGCCAATCGTCATGCCAATACCGGCGAGATAGCCCTTGCCCAGTACATTGCCGGCCATGATCTCACCAGCTGCGAACATGTTTGGTGAAGGTTTGTTATCGTGCATGATGATACGTGCCTCGGCATCGATCTTCACACCGAGATAGGTAAAGGTAATGCCAGGGCGTAACGGGTACCCGTAAAATGGAGGCGTGATGATAGGACGTGCCCAATGCGATTTAGGCGGTGTCGCACCTTCGGTGTGGCACTCATCATGAACGGTATGATCGAATGTTCCTGGTCGACAAGCCGCATTGAACGCCTCCACTGTTGTTCGTAGGCGTTGGGGATCAAGGGTAAATTTCTTGGCCAGTTCTTCGATAGTGTTGGCTTGCTCGGGTGGATACACCGAAGGCATAAAAAGGTCGACAGATCGAGCATCGATGATGGCGTAGGCAACTTGCTCGGGTTGCATGGCGACGAGCCGTCCCCAGATGGCATACCGTTTAGGCCAGAAGTCTTCCCCTTCGTCATAGAACCGTTCAGCGTGTTTGTTGACGACAATACCAAAGGGAACACAATCGAGCCGGGTGACGATACCACCATCGAACTTCGGGGCGCGTCCGTCGATCGCGACCGCATGACACTGCTTCGGGTCGCCAATCGCTTGCACCTGTTTGTTCAATAAGAGGCGCAAAACCTCACCGCGATTGTACGGGGTGCCACGGATAAGAAAATTCTGCGCGGCTTCTCCCCAATATTCACTGAGCCACTCGATGTTGGCTTCAAATCCTCCCGCGGCGGCGACGAAGCTTGCTGCGGTAATTGGGAATACCTCACCTTCTTTTTGTACTTGTGCTGAATGAAATACACCCTCTGTGATATTGAGGTCAGTGACCTTTGCTTCATAGATAACCTGAACACCAAGCGCTGCTGCGGTGAGGTAGAGGGCATTCAGCAGAGCTTTGCCACCCCCAAGGAAAAATGCGTTCGTGCGACCCAGGCTCAATGTCCCGCTCAGTGACGGTTGAAAACGTACCCCTTGCTGTTGATGCCAATCCCACAGTTCTTTCGAGCGATCGAGCGTCAAGCGAGCGAGTTGCTCGTCGGTTTGTCCGCCGGTCACGCGAAGTAAATCATCCCAATACTCATCAACGGGATATGGTCCAGTGAGGATGTCGTTTCCTGCATCATGAGCGACGCGCATGTTCCGTGTATGGCGACTATTGCCGCCGCGCATGGCTTTGGGAGCTGCTTCGACGACCAGCACCGACGCGCCGGCTCTTGCTGCGGTAATCGCTGCACACAGCGCGGCGTTGCCGCCACCGGCGATGAGGATGTCGTAGGGTTGGTTGAAGATGTCGGAATCGGTCATGGTGATACTAGAGAGTGTAACATTCTTGCACTTTACGAAGGCCTCGGACACGACTGTCATTCTGAGCAAAGCGAAGAGTCTCTCTGCGAGACCCTTCACTTCGTTCAGGGTGACAACTCTCCTGCTTCAATTTCATGTCGATTGTTTTAAGGCAAAGGCTCCTCCATGTATACAAACCCAGCGAGTGACTTTAAGCTTACGGCTGCAATGCTCCGATGACTTCGGCAGCATGGGAAGCGATACCAGGGAGGATGAGGTTGAGGTCAACACGCTCGATTTTCTTGCACATCGTATTGAGTGCCATCAGTGTTATATTTTCACACGCCACAAACGCCGCAACGTCAAGCTCGTACTGCCTTCGCCATGAAACTCAGCGCTCCTGTTTCGACCTTGCGCTCGATATTCAGGCGGAAGCGCTGACACCGGTCCTTGCTCCGATTGGGTTGCGGGCATTGGTATGGTCGGCAAAGGATGGTGGATACATTGGGACGAGTAATGGGCCGGTATGGAACGCAACGGTTGTGTTACAACAGGTTGGTGGAGCGCTAGCACTTACTGTTACCATTCGTTATGGTGTGACGGCGACCGTTGAACGAGAGGCTCTCCAGATCCGCTTATCTGGAGCGGCACGTGCCATTGGCAGAGATTTGACCTTTGCTGCGCTCAATTCGACACTGCGCGTCGATCGCGGCACTCCTGTTGTCATCAGTGCGAGTGACCTCACAGTGATTGGAGGACCTGGATTCATTGCCGCACGGTATCAGCCTGCAGCGAAGCGCAACAAAACTCCACAGACGGACGTGCAACTCATTCTCGACGATCGTGCCGCCCATCCATTTTCTATCTATCCACGCTGCCTCGATAAGCTCTCGACACCAGAAGGCAACTGGCTTGGGCTCGAACAACATCGCGTAGCAAAAGATCGCCTCACCCGTGTCGCGGGCGCTACGGTCCAGGCTCAGGCGATGCTTTATCTTACTGATCCTGTCTCTTCTCCGCTCCCGCTTATTGTCGAACGTTGGGAAGCAGGGGCAAAGGCTGCTTTTGTCGTTACCGATCATGCTGATCGTACTGACCCACAAGCACTGCGCGCCATTTTGTACGGCACGTCTGACCAGACAGCACCTGAATATGGCAAAGGCGGGTTTTTTGGATATGGTCTGAAGCTGACAAAAACGTTTTTCGCCAGCGGCAAACGCGGCACCCTCGATGACGACCCGGAAATTCGTGCGTTGGCAAAAGAGATTGTTGCTGCTGGCAGTGAGGTCGGTTCGCATTCAATTAGCGCGCGCAAGGACCCTCGTCCTGCCGTCGAGAAAGGACCGGCGTCCTTTACTCCGTGGCAGACCGTCACCTGGATCGATCATCAGTCATACACAAACTGTGAGGCGCTCTCTAACTTTGGCTGGGAAACAAGCGGTGAGTATGGAATCGGAGATCTACTGATTGCGCAGGGGTATCGCTGGCTGTGGGCGGCGAGCGATTTCAACCACTGGGGGTTACAACTTGGGAACCTCTTTGGTGGTGATCCGGCGATGGCGATGCCAGTGTTGTGTCCATTCCCCCCAGACCCTCGCCTATGGATATTTCGCAGCCAATGGTTCTATGCTCCTCCTCGTAAATTGGCAGCGGCAATGAGTGAAAATGCCTTGCTGAAGTTGGAAGAGCAACGAGGCATATTTGTCGGGCACACGTACCTTGCTGCCTCTGCGGCGACGACACGAGATAGTGCCCATCGACGAGCCCTTGCCGTACGTCCGACACCTACTGGCGCATTGGTTGTCGACTCCGCGTTGAACGAAGCCCTGGCTCGTATTAGTGCCCGTGTACGTGCTGGTACCCTTGCCAGTCTGACCTGGCGCGATGCAGGAGATCGCTTGCGTGCGCTGGCAGATGTCGACGTGCGTTATCTGCCAGATGGGACCGCCCTCATTGAGAATCGTGGAGCAACTGATCTGGTGAACTTGACGGTCGCAATTCCTGTGAGCCAGGCTGAGTTTACAGTACAAGGGGCCTCTGTTAGTGGAACTCGGCAGGAAGCGAATCGCTCGACTGTGTGGTTTTCGTTGCGGAAAGGTGGACGGGTAAAACTTTCAGTGAGTGCGGAAGGAAAAAGAAAACCCTTCTTGCCAATAAAGATCGCAACTGTGGAGGCGTTATGAGTGCCCGTTCTCTGCAGCCGGCTGATATTCGCCCTTTGAGTGAGGCGCTCGCACTGCTGCCTCTGATGCAACGCTATAATCGTCCAGCGAACGCGATTGCAGAGAGCTTGGAAAGCGCGCTCGCACGGGGTGATGGGCTATTGGTGTTTGATGATGGGAACGGCGCACAGGGACTGTCGTGGTTTCTGTTTTCAGGGACGTTTGGACTTGGCGGGTATTTACGCCTGATGGCCGTCTCTCCCTATGCGCATCGTAAAGGGATCGGTTCAGAACTGCTGATAGCGTATGAAGCAGCGGTGGCAACCCAGAGCCGTCACACCTTTCTCTTGTGTAGTGACTTCAATGTTGATGCACAGCGCTTTTATGAGCGACATGGATACGTGCAGGTCGGTCGCTTGCCGAGCCTTGTCGTTTTTGGAGTAGATGAGCTGGTCTACTGGAAGCGACTCGCGACGATATAGCGGAAACCCTTACGAATGATGGTTGTTTCCTTCCTCTCCGGCTTGCGTGGGGCGATCCTTGTCCTCATCAGTGTCGTATTCATTGGTACCGTGGGCTATCGCGTTCTGGAAAACTTCCCGTGGCTCGATGCCCTCTATATGACCATCATCACGCTGTCGACGGTTGGCTATCGGGAGGTACATCCACTGAGTCCAACCGGCCAGATCTTTACCATGATCCTTCTTGTCACCGGCGTGGGGGTCCTTTTCTACACAGTGGTTGCGGTATTTGAGAAAGTCGTTGAAGGCGAATTTCAACAGTTTTTTGGGAGACGGCGGATGCAAAAGCAAATTGAAGCGCTGGCTGAGCACTATATTGTCTGTGGTTTTGGCCGTATTGGTGAGATCCTCTGCCGTGAATTGGCCTCGAAACCTGTACCATTCGTCATCATCGAAAAAGGTGAAGAACGCGCCCGGGTGGCAGAGGCGATGCAATATCTTGTCCTCGTAGGGGACGCCACCGATGAGCAAACACTCATTCAGGTCGGGGTAAAACGAGCCAAAGGACTCTTCGCTACCCTGGCAACCGATGCGGACAACGTCTTTGTCACGTTGACAGCGAAAGGCGCCAATTCCTCAGTATTTACTGTCGCCCGGGCTGAAAGCGATCGTAGCGAACGTACGCTACTCCGGGCTGGGGCAGACAAGGTCATCTCGCCCTATGCAATGGGTGGTCATCGTATGGCGCAGGCGGCGCTTCGCCCCGCAGTCGTCGATATTATTGATCTTGCCACACACCACCAAGGCGAATTCTGGAAAAAATCCCCCTATATCAGTCAGGAGTAGCGGGGCGGATGAAGATG
This sequence comes from Deltaproteobacteria bacterium, assembly GCA_016874775.1. NCBI lineage: Bacteria > Pseudomonadati > Myxococcota > Myxococcia > Deltaproteobacteria bacterium. Next base: position 82 of record VGTJ01000244.1, on the reverse strand, counting down.
TCCCACTTGGGCAACTTGGGATGACGCTCCAGTCGCGCTTCGACCGTCCGCATGGCTGTCTTGTTCAGGGTAATGCCGCGCA
>VGTJ01000243.1 GCA_016874775.1 Deltaproteobacteria bacterium | reverse complement strand
AGTACCTCACAAACTGAGTGGCAAAAAACAAACGCACGTATCGACTGCGCGGATTCTGGCGATGCGACGGTAGTCAACCGACCTTTACAGGGATGGGTATAGTGGGGGCCGTTGCGGGACTCAGGGGTTTTCTTTATAAAGCCGGAGCCGATCATTTTTGCCATCGGCCTTTAGTTTGGAAAAGAACGACCGATTGTGAGAGAATAGATCAGAAGATCGTTGTTTTAGGTGGGTGTGGGTAGCAAAGGAATTGTACGTAAGCCCTTCACTGTGACGTCCTCCGCTGCTGTCGTGTAAACACGCGAGAGTCCTGGATTTCCCAGACAAGTGGGTTTTGATGACAAGGTTCTCATCTCCCGAGATGAGAACGAGGCGATCCTTTGTAACCAAGAAAGGGAGAGCGCGTTGACTGAGCCGACTATCTTATCCAGCTTGCTAACCGGTGTCCTGAGCTATGTGGTGTTTTCTGCATATGCCAGTTTCTTTGAGTGGATGTTGCACAAATACATTATGCACATGAATGCATGGAATTATCCGTTTACGGCTCATGCGTTGACGCATCACGGATTGTTTCGTGCTGATTACTCCTATCATCTTCAGCGTGAGGAAGACAAAAAGAAAGTAACCTTTGCCTGGTGGAATGCCCCAGGACTCGTTCTGCTCCAATCTCCCTTACTGTTTCTTGCGTACTACTTTTTCGGCTGGCCAGCCTGTATTGGTGGGGTGTTGGCAATGGTCACCGACTACGTCCTCTATGAGTGGCTACACTGGTGTATGCATGTGCCGCAGGACCGTTGGATTGAGCGCACCTGGGTGTTTCAGTGGTTAAATGCTCATCACCACTATCACCATCTGTATCCGTTCAAGAACCTCAACGTCGTGTTGCCGTTGGCGGATTGGGTGATGGGAACGTTGGTTCCACTACCGGCAAGAAACCCAACCTTTGAGCAGAAAAAAGCCGAAGCTGCGTAATCTTACGAAAATCGTTCAGCGGTCAGCTTTCAATCGGACATTGTCTGCAATTGAAAGCTGACCGCTGGTAGCTGAACGTTATTGATCTACATTCGCCCGCAGTACCCGCCCTGGCAGTCTCTTCTGCTGCTCACCATGCGAATATAACGATTGTCCGTTCACAATCGTGTGAGCAATGCCACTCGATTTCTCGATGTAACGCAGCCCTCCACCAGGAAAATCGTTAACCGCCTCTTGTTTGCCACAGGCAATTCTGTCTGGGTCGAAGACGACGAGATCTGCAATCATCCCGGCAGCCACAGTCCCGCGTAGCGGGACACCAAACACTTGCGCTGGCACGGACGTCAATCGTCGGATTGCTTCCTCAACCGACAGCATTTGCTTTTCCCGGACGATCGTTCCGAGCAGATAGGTCGAGTAGCCTGCTTCGCAACGCATGTCAGCGTGTGCACCACCGTCGGAAAGTCCGACTAGGGTATGTGGATGCGTAAGCATTTCTGGGTTGACCTGACCAAACTCGTAGAGGAACTGGAGATCAAGATTATCTTCTAGCGCGAGGTCAAAAAATACGTCGAGTGGATCTTTTCCTCGTTGCTTGCCCAACGTCTCTAGGTCGGTTTCCAACAGTGGACGGAGTTCAGGTCTGTTGACCGTGAACACACTCATGTTGTTCCACTGGCCGGTAAACAGACGAGGTTGTTTCATCTCTTCACGAAACGCGGTACGGAACTCCGCACTAGCATAGAGCTGCTTCTGTTCAGCCAATGGGCGATCGAAGACGACTTTCCAGCAATCGAAGTTGCCAAAAATAAACGGCCGCTTAAGGCTGAAGCGAGCACTCTTGTAGTGACAGGGAACTTGGCCGAGTGGTAAATAGCCGCGATCGAATAAGGGCACGACTCGTTTCAATGCGTCCTTCCAGGCGTCCGGTGGAGCTTCAGGTTTCTGGAGCAAGCCCAGCCAAGTGACTGGACGTTCACTTTGCATCAACAAGAACGTTAGCAGCTCATATTCGTCATCAGACAACATCCCTGGACTGCGCGTGAGCGCGATTTCAATCGAGCCACGTTTCAATTCTTTGAGTACGCCGGAGAGTGCAGCAAGCTCATCGCGACTGGCCAGGCGACAGGGAAGAGGGCGGCCTTGAAAACCTAAATGCTGTGGCAACACTGTCGTCGAAAAGCCGAACGCTCCCGCATCCATCGCTGCACGGAAGAGCACGCGTAGCTGTTGGATCTCTTTTTCTGTAGCTGCACGTTCCTTGCTTTCATCGCCCAGTATGTATTGTCGCAGCGGTGATAACGGTACCATCAGGCCAACATTGATGCCTAAGCCGCTCTTTGCGATGGCATCGAGGTATTCTGTCACACTTTCCCACGACCACTGTACGCCTTTCTGGAGAACGTCGAGTGACATGCCCTCGACATTTACCAAATCGCCTACCAACGCTTCTCGATCCTTCGGCTTACATGGTGCCAATCCCACGCCACAGTTTCCCATGATGATCGACGTGACCCCGTGCCATGGCGAACAGGTGACCAATGGGTCCCATAATACCTGCGCATCGTAGTGCGTGTGATGATCGATGAAACCTGGGCACACCACCATTCCCCGTGCATCAACGACTGTTGTCGCCTGTGCATGGGCGATGTTCGGTGCGACCGCTGTAATGCGGTCCTGCGTGATGGCGACGTCAGCAATGAATCCTGGTCGTCCTGTGCCATCGATGACCGTGCCACCTTTGAGCAATAGGTCGTAGGCCATAATCCCCCCTTTATAGGTTTGGTCGTTTTTTAATCAGATAGGCATGAGCCCCTTCAAGGACAATTTCTCCGCGTTGGTTTTTGACGCGGGTCGTGAGACGCACGAGCCCGGAGTCGGACTTCGGAATTAACTCTGTCACTTCTAGTTCCGGCGCGATCGTATCACCGATGAGCACCGGCTTCAGAAATCGTGAGGACTGTTCAACAAAGGCAATAATCGAGCCTTCGATCAGCGGCGATAAGGAAGAGGCGCCGGTTGCTGTCATCGAAGCCACTAAGAGACCATGTGCAACTCGCTTCCCGAAGCGTGTGGTTTTGGCGTATTCGTCATCATAATGGATCGGGTGATTGTCTCCGGTCATGCCAGCAAAGAGCAAAAAGTGCGCGTCGGTCATGGTCTTCGCCGGAATAGAGAACTTTTCACCGAGGTGGAAGTCTTCAAAGTATTTGGTTGAGGTAGACATGGAGCACCTAAAACGTAATACGTAAGAAAAAGGAGGAAGGGAGGTTACCTATTACGCACTACGTTTTACGCCTTCTTTTCATCCAACACGGCAATCGCATCAATCTCGATCAACGCATCGGGGCGGACCAATTCTTTCACCACGATACCCGTGGCTGCGGGAAAGCCGTTCTTAAAGTACTCACGCCGAACATCTGCCGTCCCTCTATAGCCTTCCTGTGTCGTGACGTAGTCCACCGTTTTCACAATGTCGTCAAAGTTGCTTCCCGCCGCTTCAAGAACTTCTTTCATCTTCTCAAAGATATGACGAGTTTGTGCGACAATATCACCGACGCCGACAATGTTCCCCTTGTTGTCTGTCGCGGTCATACCGGAAATAAACAGGAGATTGCCTTTTCTTACGGCAGGAGAAAACGTGTAACGCTTCGTGAAATTCCAGGGATCGATCACTTCGAGTTTCGGCATAGGATGTCCTTTCTAGCGGCCACCGACAGCCTGTAACGCTGGTCGTCCGAGTTGGAGATGCTTGACGATTTCCATATACGCTGCTTCCGCTCGCGTGCGAAAATCTGCCGGCGTTTCTCCTGCTTTGAGATGAGGAATCACGACAATCGGAATATCCGGCATAGCCATGGCTTTTGCCTGGTCTTTTGCTGCGACCAGGAACGTATCGAATGAAATCGCTACTGCGGCGACGCCTCGTTTCCACAGTTTGGCTGAGTCGAGCATACAGCCCGACGTACACGACCCTCACGCACAGAGGCCGACAATCGCTTTGTGCGATGCTGTCGCTACCTCATCAATAAGCTTATCCGGTGAGGGACGAGTGAACACTGGCTTTTGCCAAACCCGGACTTCGGCAACGCCTGCTTCGGCGGTTAACAATTCTTGTAACCGGGTAAAGAAGGCTCCTGCGATCTTATCGCCAAAGCCATTGTTCACTAAGCCGATGGTGAACCCGTTCGCGGTGTTATCAAGTTTCTTCTCGGCAAACTTCCGTCGTTCACCGACTGGACTTAAGACTCGCATGTTCCTCTCCTTTCAAAGCTGTCAGCCGTCAGGACTCAGCCATCAGCCGGACACAAAAGATCTGCCATCATCATCTTCCTGCTGAAAGCTGTACACTGACAACTGAGTGCTACCGCACTTCTTTCGTTACCGCAAACCCGCCAAGACCTCCCCATCCAGGACAGACTGCGGCAAAATACGTATCGCCACCAGCGACCATGAGGTGAATGTCTTCGGGGCGAGCAGTGATCGGCACGAGAAAATTATCGTCATCGCGATCAATCCACTTGGGCCAGAATTGTCCGGCCATGCCGATGGCATCCGCTGCTTTGATCTGGCCGACGGTCACTCGCGCCTGTTCCCATAAGTACATCTTAATATCTTGCTTAGACCAGCCCTCTTGATGAAACTGCCGGGCGTGCCAAGGGTTGAGTACAATCAACGTCTCGCCCATAGCATGGACGTTGTTGCTTCCCAGTGTTGTGAGCGAGCTAACCAATGAGGCTAACATCTGTTTGACGGTCCCGTAACACAACACCGAGTGAGGCGCTTCACAACTAAAGACGGTGACAGCATTCTTCCCTTTGGCGATTCCACGCTCAACATGGAGTGGTTCCCACGGGTTCGCTTCCTCCTTCTCGGCGATGCAGTAACTCCATTTGCCTGGATGCGCTTGGGTGGATTTATCGACTTCCCCTGGAATGTTCCCCCCGAGGTTCCAGAGAAGCAGTCGCACTGCTCGACCAACAGTTCCGTTGGCACGAAACCCGCCGCCAAATACGCCATCCCCAGCATTGAAGTTCAGTTGTGTGGCGATGGGTCCATTGACGATCACCAGCGGTACACAACAGTGTGTCGTGGTTTGTACGCCATTGAGATTGTGTTCAGGTTCAAGCATCGCTTCAACTGAAGCGAGGACGATGGGAAAGTATTCCGGCCGACATCCTGCCATGACGCTATTGATGGCGAGTTTCTCGATTGTGGCGATTCCCTGGGCGGGTGGGATCTCACCAAGCTCTTCATGTGGTGCTCGTCCAGAAGTACGGATCATCTGCTCGACCAGTTCTTCAGTAGGTGGCACCACCGCTAGCCCATCTGTCCAGCCGCGCTCGAAGAATAACTCTACCGCTGCATGATAATCGGCAACATCAATAGCCTCGGAGTTAAATCGCATGTATTTTCCCTCGCAATGTTGCAATGATCTGTACACATCTCGCTATGAGGCAGTCAAGAGTTTGAGGAATTTGGCTTTGGGCGCTGGGCGCTAGGCTCTGGGAAAACTGGGAAATTCTTTTCCGTCCAGCGCCCCGTGCCTAGCGGCGAGCGCCTCTCCGCATCTTGCATCACCCCTCGCTCATACGTTAGGGCCGTTATCTACACTGGCACCGAGAGGAAAGGATACCTATGAAATTCGACATTCAACTGAGCAGCGATCATGGGGCAGTGATCAACGCCATACGCGGTTTTGCGCAGAAGATGAAAGCGTTCGCGTAAAGAAATGGCTGGAAACCTATCGAGACTCAAGTACGCAACCGAAACGCGGCCACACTTTCGCGCGAGTCATGAATATAGGAGGCCTTCGGCTGCTCGGTCCACCAATTGACTGCCATCGAGATGCGTAACTTCGTCGTTTTGACCGGCCGCCACATGCGACCAATGACTCCGTGATGCAAGTTGCCCGGAAAAACAGCATACTGGTTGCGGCTAGGACGGATGAAACGCATCTCCTGCGGTTGTCTGGGGCGTGCTCCTCTCTCCGTGAGGACCTGGTCTGTCACAACAAGTTCACCGTACGGAACCGTATTCAGGAAAAGCACACTCGATCGGTCTGGGTACTTCAGTTTGTGCAAGTCTTTTTCGTCAAGGTCGTTGCGGTCGAAGTGATAAGGAAGGAGCCATTGTGGCGTTGCGTTCGTCAGCAGAACGCTGAACCACCACTCAACACCGATTACGTTGGCCGCTGGATTCGCTAACGGCTTCAAACTGGAGGCGATGGATTCAAAGATATTCTCGGGCGCCCTCTCCAACGGATACCAAAAAGTGGTGTGATAGAAGTGAAACCCTTCCTCCAGTAACTGTGCGAAATGACTCTCTGGGAAGACACTCAGCAACTCTTTGAATTCACGGCTTGGGGCTCCTGGCTTGAAGAGTTTCACATCGTTCAGAGCTGTCCTCATATCATCACTCCTTTTGTCGCTGCGGCGGGTTTGGACAATGCTCAAGATGAGAGCGGAAAAATCCTTCTATCCGACGATAACGCGAAGCAGCATTCTCTTCAAATAAATGCTTGCGATCAATCCCGTTCCTATGCTATCGCGATTGAGGGGCAGTTTGGATGACCCTCTTCTGCGTTGCATGTTCGCGACATGTAGATCGTGCAAACTGCTTATCCTCATAATAATGTACTAATGGGGTAATAGCCTGAGTAATGTAAATAGAAACTCACTCGATGGAAAGTGCTAGGCGGCGAGGGGAAGCGCATACACCTGACGTTCCACCGGGAAGGACCGGCGTTTTTGCAGCCAAGCAAAGACTAAATTGACTAATTCCTCTATACTCTGACAGCGATGACAGCGGGTAA
>VGTJ01000242.1 GCA_016874775.1 Deltaproteobacteria bacterium | reverse complement strand
GTCGCCCGCGTTCATCCAGCTCTTCGACCAGACTTCGATACTTAGACCGAAGCCAGCACACAATGGTCTCGTCTCTCATCCCTGCTCTTGTGCAGAGGCTCTCCACTCCGGTCAATCACTATTGCGGTAAGTTGTTTCCTGCCACCGCCTAACACGAGTGGTGTCGATCACCTGGCGCTGATTTGTTCAGATTTGGAAGCGACTGTCCGATTTTATACAGAAGTGCTCGGCATGCGCCTCACCAAGGTTATGACCAATCGTGATGAGCCCACTTCGACGCATATCTTTCTCGATATGGGCGGTGGCAATCAGTTAGCGTTCTTCGACTTTCCTGAGAAAGGGCCAGCGCGCACAGTTCGTGGGGTTGGTAGCATGCACCATGTCGCGCTCAAAGCCACGCCAGAAAAATTTTCGGCGATATTGGCGACACTGCAGGACAAGCATGTTCAGTATTCTTTGCATGGGACAGAAACTGCAGGATCAGTGTACGTGCGTGACCCAGATGAAATCTTGGTGGAAGTGACGACCGGATATTAGTTGCGAGCGCACTTTGCGATCGTTTTTGGCTTGGTTCTCACTTTCGACCCTCACCCTAGCCCTCTCCCTGGCAGGGCAATGGCATTAAGTTAACAGCCGCCGTGGAGTTTATTCTGCAGTTGCCGTAAGTAGGAGCAATGATGGAGAAAGAAACGAAGCGCTTATTTGCCGGTTGAAGCAGGAATTGCAAGCCGCAACAGTCATGCGGCGGTTTCGGGTTAAGGCCACAGATTTCACGCGCGTGCGAGTGTTGACGTGGCCGGTCGTAATCGTGTTGATCTTGCGAGGGCAGAAGGTGTCGCTGCAGAACGCGGTGAACAAGTTCTTTAGCGCACTGGGGCGGATCTGGGAGGTGGTGACGGCCAGTGCCTAAAGTCAGGCGCGGCAGAAAGTGCAGCCCGAAGTGTTTGTCCATCTGAATACGGTGACGTGCGAGGAGTTCTATACGCGCTATGGGCAAGCGAATGAGGTGATGCTCTGGCACGGGCACCGGCTCTTGGGGGTCGATGGGAGTTATCTGAATCTGCCCGACACCGAGGAGACCCGGCGAGAGTTTAGCGTGCAAACCAATCAGCACGCGGGCGGGGAGCAAGTGCAAGCGTTGGCCTCGGTGCTCTATGATCTGCGCAACGATATCGGCTTGAGCGCCGCGCTGGGGCCCAAGCAAGCGGAGAAGAACTTGCTGTTTGGCACGCACTGGGCGGCGACGCGGGCGGGCGACGTGCTAGTGTGTGATCGGGCGTACGCCGATTATAGCGTGTTGGCGGCGATGGTGGCGCAGGGTTGTCACTTTGTGATTCGCTTTCCACACCAGAGTTTCACCCAGGTCAATGCGTTTTGGACGGCCCGTGCGCAGGAACGGGTCGTGACCTTGGCCGTGCCCTCCAAGGCCTACGCCTACGTGCGGCAGCACCACCTGCCGACGACCCTGCGGGTGCGCTTGCTCAAAGTGCGGTTGCCCACTGGCGAGGTGGAAGTGCTCGGCACGGACTTGCTCGATCCTCAGGCTTACCCGGCCGCCGAGTTCAAGGTCGTGTATGGTTGGCGCTGGAATCATGAAACGTACCATGATCGGTTGAAGAACATCTTCGAAGTTGAGCGGTTTAGTGGCCAGAGTGTCCAGACCCTCAAGCAAGATTTCTATGGAGTGATCTTTTTGGCCACGTTGGAGAGTATTCTGAGCAAGCCTGCTCAAGCTGCGTTGCTGGCGCAGGCCGAGACGCGGGCGTGCTGCTATGCGCCGCAGGTGAATCGCGCCGTGAGTTATGTGACAGTCCTGGATCATATCGTGCACTTGTTGGCGGATCCGCACCGCTCGCCCGCGGCGACCTTAGCCGCGATTGAGCGCTTATTGTTGACCACGCCCACTCGTCAGCGGCCGGGCCGCCAGTTCCCCCGCCGCAAACGCTCGGCGGCCCATCGACTGCGGTTCGCGAAATATGGCAAACGGATACTCGCGTAAACTTAATGTCATTGCCCGTGAAGGCCGGGAGGATGCCGATGGCCTCAGTGGCCTCGGCGCCGCGTTTGGCATGCGGCCCGTAGTGCGTCAGCTCCGGCGTACTGGCCACGTGCACCCATTGGCGCTGTCCCGCCACATACAACCCCGTTTCGTCAAACGTGGCCACCGGGGCCCGCGTCAGCGCCTGCTTAATCTCCTCTTCCGGCTTCGCCAAAGCTGCCGCACATTCAGTGAGAGCTGCCGCTAGAGTGCCTTCCGCTAGCGCCTGGCCAAAGAGATCCCCCAGCATTTCACAGGTCCGCTGCCAGGGCAGGAGGTGATACTGCACCCAATAGACCGCCAACGCCTTGAGCTGCGGCCCATACTGCACGCCCGGCGCGACCCCGACGGGAAACTCGCCCACGGTCCAGGTCCCACACCACGGGCACTCCTTCTCCACGAGCCGGTGTTCCGTCACTTCGAGTTTCAGGGAGGGAACATCGAAGACTTGGCGGCGGTCCCCACTCGGTTGCCCCTTCACCTCCCGGACGCTGTGCCCACAATCCGGGCAGGTGGTCGCTCCGTGTTCGACAATGTGATCGGGGGTCGCACTCGCTTGCAGCGTCGTGCCGCGATGCCCCGGCTGCGCCCCCGGTTTTTTGCCACTGGCCGTACGTAAGGACTTCGTGCGCTGCGCGGGCGGATTGCTCGACGGCGGTTTGCTGCTGTTGTGAGAATTCAACGCCAGCCGCTCTTGCAACTCCTTGACTTGCACACGCAACTGCTCCACCTGCGCTTGAAAGGTCGCGACGAGGTCTTCAACCAGAGTTATCACCGCCTCCGGCCCTTGCTCATAGCACGCTTTGATCTCTTCGCGCCTCACCATAGGCTCCTTGTACACCAATCTTTCTTGCGCGTCTGTCTACCTCCTCGCAGACAGGCCTGAGTAGTGACGTCCTTTCTTCCCCAAGTATGCTGGACGAGAGAGAAAAACAAGACACATGAGCTGATTGACAGCGTGGAAGCGGAACCAGGATAATCGCTCGCGTGGATGCAGACTCTAACAAAGTGATACCAATCGAGACCCGCAAGCTCGCCGCGATCATGTTCACGGACATTGTCGGTTTCAGCCGTCAGATGGGCGCGGATGAAGCGCGGATGCTGCGGTTGTTGGAGGTACACAACCAGCTTGTCCAACAGGCTGTGAGTACCCATAATGGCCACGTCATAAAAACTATTGGTGACGCCTTCCTCGTTGATTTTCCCTCGGTCGTCCACGCTGTGCAGGGTGCCCAGTCTATTCAAGCGCAGTTGCGGACACATAACGCCGAGAAAGAAAAAGCTGAACAGGTTCACGTGCGCATCGGGATTCATCTCGACGACGTCGTGCAGAAAGACGGTGATGTGTTTGGCGATGGAGTGAACATTGCCTCGCGACTCTAGAGCCTCGCTGAGCCCGACACGATTTGTATCTCGGACATGGTCTATCGTGACGTGGCCAAGAAGCTGGACTTGGGCACGGTCGTGCCCCTGGGCAAACCCAAACTGAAGAACATCGCCGAGCGCTTTGCCGTGTATGCCCTCCTGGCAGAGGCTCCAAAAGGACTCGGGCAAATACTGCGGGTCCAGCGGCTGACGCTTCGACAACAACGACGAACGTTGCAATGGTCGGCCCTTTTCCTCGGGCTCGTGGTCTTAGGGGTCGGGATTGTCAAGAACTGGCCGTTCCTCGTGCTCTTTTTGGGTGTCGTCTATCTCTATCGAGATCGAAACTATGAGCAGGCATTGGCCGAAGTGAAGCGATCAATAGCAATCAGTCCCAACTGGTTTCCGGGCCATACCGTTCTCGGGCTTATTCTGAATATGATGGGGCAACCAACAGAAACCCTCGCATTAGGGGAGGCGGTCCTGCGTCTCAGTCCTCGTTCTCACCTTATGTTCTTATCTCATGTGGGCAATGCTCACCGTCTGCTGAGACAATATGAGGCCGCGATCGTCACATATAAAAGAGTGCTTTCTGCAATGCCCTATAACCCAGGCGCTCATCTTGGTTTGGCTACAGTCTACGGGGAACTGGGGCGCGACGAAGAAGCACAAGCTGAGCTAGCGGCGGCCCAGTTGATTCTCCCTTTGTCTCTGGAGACAGTAGAACGAGTATTCCCCTATCGGGACCCTGCTGAAGTTGAGCGTCACCTTGCGGCTCTGCGCAAGGCGGGGCTCAAGTGAACGGAAAACGATGAATGATGAATGGTGAATAAAAGACGAGCTTGGTTTGCCGTTCATCGTTCTGCATTCCGCGTTCATCGTTTTGGCTTTACTGACTACTGAATGCTGACTACTGACTACTTCCTCTGCCGCACCGCTTCCAACCGATCGCTCAAAATCTTCGAGAGGTTGAAGAAGATCTCCGTGGCAATGCGTGGATAGCGGCGTTTGATGCGTGAGAGAAATCGTTCGTTCACCGCCAGCACCTCGACATCTTCTGCGGCGACAACATCCGCCATCCGCTGATGATGCCGCAGTAAGCCCATCTCGCCAAACACATCGCCACGCCCAATTTGCGCGATCTGTCGGACACCGTCATCCGAGTGGATCACGACATTGGCGGCGCCGTTGATAAGCACGTACATTTCGTTGCCCATCTCACCCTGTCGAACAATAGGCTGTCCTTTGGAGAACGACTTGAGTTCACCCATGAGCGTGACAATCTTGGCTTGAAAGGCGCGTAAGCCAGCAAAGAGTGGAATGGTTTTGTGCGGATCTTGTCCGAGTTTCAGGCGCAGAACATTCCACACGGTGATCACTGGTGTCGTCGCCAACAGGGCAGGAAGGAGCACGAGTTCTGCGACTACGCCAGCAAACACGGTCATGGCTGACAAGAGACCAAACTGTTGGATGGGAATGAAGGTTGAAAAACTAAAGACGAAAAAGCCTAACAGCACCAAAAGTGAATAATACAATGTGGCTTTGCCAACCGTGCACAGGGAAGCCAATAGGGCTTCTTCTTGGTCAGTCGTGGTGCGGGTCTCAGAACTGAGTCGTGACATGATGTGAATCGTATCATCGACCGCTAAGCCCAAGACGATCGAGGCGATCATGTTGGTACTGAGACTCAACACCGCACCAGTGGTGCCCAATAAGCCGAAGAAAAAGAGGATCGGGAAGAGGTTGGGGATCATGGCAATAATCCCAACGCGGAAGGAGAGGAACATGACTGACATAATGACGAAGATGACACTCACGGTTAACGTGAGACTTTGGATCTGGCCAGAAATAAGATCGCGGACTGTACGTGTATTCAAGATCAGGTTCCCAGTAGGATGCGCTTGGATCTCGGACGGAAAGTTCTCATCGGCAAACGTCTGAATCTTGTTGACTAACGCGGCTATGTCACTGGGGCGCGATAAGGACGTGCGAACCAGAATGTTGAAGCGGGAGTACATTGGATGGTTGGTAAAACTGGCCACACTGGAGGAATTCAAGAAGATCATCTGCATGACTTCGTCCAAGCGGGCGGGGTTGCCCCAGAAACTCGCTGTCCCAGAGGGCGGTGCTGCTGGTGCATTGCCTTCCTCATCAGGAAGTGCCTGGATGCCGCGATCGAGGGCTTCACAATAGTCGACAAACGAAAGGGTCTTGGCCACACCCGGCTGCACATTGATGTAGAGCTGCAGATCTTTGATGCGACGTAGCGTGTCTTCTTTGCGCATCAGATCCGGGGCATTGCCATCGATCACGACATAAAAGGCCATGCCTCCACCCAGTGCGTTGTTGACCGCTTCGTTGGCAATGCTTGCCGGATGGCTCTTGCGGAAGAATGACAGAAAATTCGAGCCGACTTGGATGTTAGGAATGGGCAACACACAGAGCATCGCAATAATCAGACTGCCGATGATGACTGCCCGGCGATAGCGAATGACACCACGGGTGAGGTTACGTAGGGCTGCGCTCAGACCAGGAGCGTAGTCGTCATGGGTGCGAGTGGGCAGTGGCAGCAAAGCGAGACACGCCGGAATGAAGATGATTGCCAACAGGAAAGCGAAGGTGATACCCGCTGCGGCGTAGATGCCCATCTCGCGAATGCTGACGATACGATTAACAAAGAGTGAGAGAAAGCCAAGAACAGTGTTAAGGGCCGCCATCAGCACTGGGAGATTGATGCTGTGGAACATCTCTAACAACACGTCTTCTACCGTGCGACCCGGCCGGGCTAACTCGTAATACTCGGTCAGCACGTGGAGTGAGTACGCAATACCAAGCACGAGCAGGAGGGGAGGCAGGGCAATGGTGCCGACACTGAGCTGACTGCCGAAGAGCACCATGAGCCCCAAGACCCAGGTCAGTGTAATGAGTACTGCCAGCGCAGGGAGTACGACCCCGCGCACAGAGCGGATACCCAGATACAGCACGATAAGCAGGAGCACGAACGTCACCGGAAGAAGGAAGGCGAGGTCCTCGCGTTGGGCTTTGGCCGATGCCGCCTTAAAATGCGGCAGCCCGGTGTAGTGAATCTGCTCAGGACCTTGTTCACGATCGACAATCGCTTGAATTTTGTCGTCAATACCGCGCTCAAGAAAGGCGCTTTCGGTGACGCTCTCCAGAAAGGAGACGTTAATAGCGGCGGCCTTGCCATCGGGAGACACCAAAAGCTTGAGATACAAGGGCTGCTGGGCCAGCTTGTCTTTGAGCGGGGCCGCTTCTTCCTGGGTGCTTGGGATCTGGGGTGCGATTCAAAGTGCGGGGATTGTGGCCAAGCCGGTTTTTTGCTTTGACTTGACGGATGCACTCACATAAAGATGAGCTTTTGCTCACCCGCCTAAATCACCATCCCCAG
>VGTJ01000241.1 GCA_016874775.1 Deltaproteobacteria bacterium | reverse complement strand
GTGAAAGCTCAAGAACTGGGCCAGACCCTGTATGCCGTGCGGGAGAGTTTGTTTAGTCATTACCTTCGCGCTGAACTACAAAACCCTCATGTCACGGCTTGTTAAGGTCCAAAGCGTAAGTCCTGTTATATTCTCATGATCGACAGGATCTCGTGCATGCATCTCCCGTTCCATATGGGAACTCGCCAGCATATGTCTCCACTTTTTGCGACAGGGAGACTTTCGCGCCCCGACTTGCATAATGCGGACGAAATCGGACCACAGAACAGTCGTACACGTGACGCTCAGACCTCTCGTTCCTGTCACTCTGAGCCCTTCGACAGGTTCAGGATAAACTCCGCGAAGAATCTTCCTGAGAGACCCGTCGTTGCACTCAGGGTGACACTGCTGTTGGACCTCTCTGCTGTGGTCTGATTGAGCGACCCAGTGCACAGCCTGCCTTTTGCAGAGATCTCTGACAGGTGCGATATTGGGGGCGATGAAAAATGGAACGCCACAAAAAACACCGGAACTCACGACAGCCTCTGAAGAGAGAGTATGGCACGTTGCATCTGCAGAAGTGGTTGCTCGACAACTGAATGTCGACCGTACTTCTGGCCTCAGTGCAGCAGAGGTAGCACAACGGCGGAGTATCTACGGTTTTAACGCAATTGAGGAACGACGTCAACGCCAGCCGTGGCAAATCCTTCTTGATCAGTTCACGGATTTCATGATTCTCGTCTTGCTCGCTGCTGCGGTCATTGCTGGGTTTGTCGGCGCACCAGAAGATACCATCGCCATTGCGGTGATCGTTTTGCTCAACGGCGTGTTGGGCTTCGTGCAGGAGTATCGTGCCGAGCAAGCAATCGCCGCACTCAAACGACTCGCCGCACCGTTCGCAACCGTTCGACGTGACGGACACGTACTCACGCTCGACTCATCACAGATTGTTCCTGGCGATATCGTACTCCTCGAAGCCGGTAACCTCATCCCTGCCGATTTGCGGCTGATAGAAGCTGTTCAATTGAAGGTAGATGAAGCGGCGTTAACTGGCGAATCCGTACCAGTGGAGAAAGGTGTTCCCGCGCTGACCGACCCCAATCTGCCACTGGGAGATCGACACAACATGGCCTACAAAGGCGCCCTTGTGACCTATGGTCGTGGGAGCGGTGTGGTTGTCGCCACCGGCATGCATACAGAACTGGGGAAAATTGCCACACTGCTGAGTAGTGAAGAAGAGGTCAAAACGCCACTACAAAAGCGCTTAGCGCAATTCGGCCAACGGCTCGCCCTGGCGGCATTGGCGATATGCGCCATCGTTTTCGCCGTGGGTGTACTGCAAGGCAAACCGATTACGCTGATGTTCCTCACTGCCGTCAGTTTAGCCGTGGCTGCGATTCCCGAGGCACTGCCGGCGGTCATCACCATTGCTCTGGCATTAGGGGCACGTCAGATGGTCCGCCAGCACGCCCTCGTGCGACGACTCCCCGCTGTCGAGACCTTGGGGTCGGTCACGTATATCTGCTCGGACAAGACCGGCACCCTGACGCAGAATTCCATGCAGGTTGAACAAATCTATGTCGACGGGCAAGTGGAAAAAGAAAGGCCGTCTGCTCATGCAAACAGTGAACCCCTGCGCTTACTGTATCAAGCCATAGCACCCAATAACGATGCCACACAAGGAGAGCATGAGGAGATTGTCGGAGACCCAACCGAAGTCGCACTCTATGACGCCGCCCGTCGTGCAGGCTATGATCACACACAGTGTGGGGCTCGCGCACCACGGGTAGCGGAGTTGCCGTTCGATTCCGACCGTAAATGCATGACGACGTTTCACCCACATACTGAAGGCCTGATCGCTTTCAGCAAAGGTGCTCCCGAGCAGTTGCTGAAGCAATGTGACAAATTGTTTACGCCAAGTGGACCCACCACACTTGACCCAGCACATATTTTGCAGGTTGCTGAACGCATGGCCACGGACGGGTTACGGGTCTTAGCCTTCGGCTTTCGTCTGTGGCCCCAATTGCCGGCCAGCCTCTCGCCGACCAATGTCGAAACCGGGCTGACGTGTATCGGCTTAGTGGGACTTATGGACCCGCCACGCCACGAAGCGCAAGCTGCCGTCGCACAATGTCAGTCTGCTGGTATCACACCGGTCATGATCACTGGTGACCATCCCGCAACCGCGTGCGCCATTGCCAGGCGGCTAGGAATTATTGCCAACGATGCCACCGTCATGACTGGCCAGGAACTCGAATCCCTGTCGGAAGAGACGTTCGCGCAGCGGGCGGCGCATATCCGCGTCTATGCACGTGTTGCACCAGCGCAGAAAATTCGCATCGTCAAAGCCTTGCAGGACAAGGGCGAGTTTGTCGCGATGACTGGGGATGGGGTGAACGACGCGCCAGCGCTCAAGCGGGCAGACATCGGCGTCGCGATGGGACGCACGGGCACAGATGTCGCCCGCGAAGCCGCACACATGGTGTTACTCGACGACAACTTCGCTACCATCGTTGCGGCGGTACGTGCCGGGCGGCGTATCTTCGACAACATTCGTAAGTTCATCAAATACACCATGACCAGTAATGCCGGAGAGATCTGGACGATTTTCCTCGCGCCGTTTCTGGGTTTGCCGATTCCGCTGCTGCCTATACATATCCTGTGGATAAACCTGGTGACGGATGGTCTCCCAGGCCTGGCACTCGCAGCAGAGCCAGAAGAACGCACCATTATGCAGCGCCCACCACGACCACCACGCGAGAGCATTTTTGCGCATGGCTTGTGGCAGCATATCGTCTGGGTTGGACTGCTGATGGGTGGTGCTTCCCTGGTGACGCAAGCCTGGGCATATCACACTGGGTCAGCACACTGGCAAACGATGGTGTTTACGACACTGACGCTCTCGCAAATGGGACACGTGTTAGCGATTCGCTCAGAGCGAGAATCTTTTTTTCAACAAGGTCCCTTGTCTAACCTGCCCCTCCTAGGTGCTGTTGCGTTGACCTTCACCCTCCAGATGGCGACGATCTACGTGCCGCTGCTGAACGCCATTTTCAAGACCGAACCGTTGTCGATGTCAGAACTGGCGCTGAGTCTCGCACTTTCGTCAGTGGTATTTATTGGGGTTGAAATCGAAAAATGGCTGGTACGTCGTGGGTGGTTGTATAGGGAGTGATGAACCAAGTGTCTGACCTCACCCATCGGGTCCTCTCTTCACCTACCCTCATCCTGCCCTTAGATTGCCCCCTCTCCAGTTATGGAGAGGGGCCAGGGGTGCGGTTTTCTTCTCCTCATTTCTCCGCGCTGGCGCCACGATTCCCCATCGCAAACTTCGGCTTTAGCAGCGACACCATCGCCGGAATGAACAACAACGCCCCAACAATGTGAAGGAAAAGAATCAGCGTGAGCAGTAACGCCATTTCCGCCTGAAAGCGCATGGGAAAGAAGAGCCAAAAGATCACACTGGCAGTGAGGGTCGTGCCGGTAAACAAAATGGCCCGTCCGGTCGTCATCAACGCTTCCTCGATCGCCAAATCGACATCAGCGAACCGGGGGTACTCCTCAGTGATGCGCGACAGCACGTAATAGCCGTAGTCGATACCGATACCGATACCGATAGCAGCGACGGGCAAGGAGTTAATGTTCATATCGATGTTTGCCCAATACATGATCGCCTCCGTCAGCGGTTGAGCGATGATCGACGGGATCATCACAATCAGTGCTGCCGTCACTGACCAATAGGTGAGATAGCTAAGCAGAAACACCGTCACCAACACCAAGATCAAATTCCACCGGTACGACCACTCGACTTCGTCATTGATCGCCGCCAGGATACCGAAGAGCCCACCTGCGAGTTGAAACGAGAGATCCGTTTCTGGATTGACGGAGATATAGGCTTTCGCTTGCTCCAGCGCGGTCATGATCGTATCGTGCGAATAGTCACGAAAAAAAATCGTCACGGTCGCATGCTGCATCTCCTTATCAACCACGCGATCCATCGCCGATGCGCCAGCCGATAACAACAAGTAGCCCAACATATTGCCAACGTCCGTTTTATTCGATGGCAAGATGGCCCATTTGGGAATCCCTTCCTCTAGCATCTGGTAGGTTTGACGAATCATGTCGGCGGCGGTGAAACTGCCACCTGCCATCGCATTCTGCTGAATCATATGCCGCTGCAAGCGTTCGAGCGCATGCAATGATTCGACCTTACGAAACACCCCTTTCTCGTGCCCTTCGGCAATAATGGTGAGTGAGGAAATGCCAGCGAAGCCTTTGTGAATGATGCGATCATAGGCCACATTGTACGGATGGTCGGCATAGAAAAGGGCTTTGCCAATCGAGACATCGCCAATCTTCAGTTGCTGGGCAAAATAGAGTCCGCCGAATAGCGCGAGGACAAATCCGACGAGCACCACGTAGCGCGCATCGCCACGGGTGAGCTGCACCAATGATCGATTGATCCCCGTATAGATTTTATCAGAGAGACCCCTCCCCGCTTTGGGATCGAACCGTGGCGGATGGAGAAACGACAAAAGGATCGGATGCAGGGTCACCACGCTAATGGAAATGGTAAAAATCCAAAAACTGGAGAGCACAGCGAGCTTCTGCACCAGAGGAATACGAGCAATGGCTAAGCTCAGGATCGCTAAGCCATCAGACGCAATCGATACCAGCGCTGGCGAGAAGAGGCCGAGGTAGGATTGCATAATCGCCGCCTGCTTATCGCCCAAGCGATAAAACTCCTCATGGTAACGTTCCATCGACTGCACGGAATGTGATAGCGCGCGGGCAGTGATCAATAAAAAGACCACGATCATCAACAGGTCGATGGTAAACCCCAGCAAGCCAGCAAACCCCAGCGCCCACAACGTGCTCAGTCCGCCGGAAAACAACGGAATCCACACCCCTTGAAACGTGCGAAAATAGAACCACAGCAACACCGCGATCGACAACACGGTCAATGCCGAGATGACAAACACGTAGTTTTTATAACTGAAGATCCAGCAGAACAGCATGGGAAAGCCTGTCATATGGATCTCATGGTTCGCGTCGCGCTCCTGCTGTTGCAGCTTGAACAGTCGTTCGGTCATGTAGCTAATGTCGAGGCCCGATTCCCAAAAACCGGCAGTGATGAGCGCGACTTTATCATCGCGCGACACATAAAAATCGAGGATGCCGTCGTTGGTGTAGACGAGCTTCTTAATGCGTTGCACCTGTTTCTCATCCTTGGGCGGACCAGGAAAGAAAATC
Source organism: Deltaproteobacteria bacterium (assembly GCA_016874775.1). Taxonomy (NCBI): domain Bacteria; kingdom Pseudomonadati; phylum Myxococcota; class Myxococcia; species Deltaproteobacteria bacterium. Next base: position 1,592 of record VGTJ01000241.1, on the reverse strand, counting down.
GGCAACGCACGGATACCAGCACTCGTCACTTCGATACTGCGCACCGAGGGATGCGAGAGCGAGCGGACTTGCCACGGGTTCACGCCCTTGGTCTCCATCACCGCCAGGGTCAGACGATCAATCTTATTGAGGGTTTCGAGATTGTAGACCGAACCGTTCTTGGCCTCGACCGCAATGACCAAGACGTTCGCCGAACCGAACATACGAGCATGTTTACGCGCCAGTTGCGTGTAGGGATGATTGGGCGGAATGATGTCAAGGAAGTTCATCTGAATTCGGGCATTGGAAAGGTGGTAACAGAGGAAGGCAGTGAAGGCAAACGTCACGGCTAAGACTAGCCAGCGATATTTGAGTAGAAAGCGCAGATACGCTTCCATCCAGGCACGAGGGAGCATAACGAGAAGGCACTCCTTTTGCGTGCGCTCGGCGTCTCCTCCTTACCCTCATCATCGCTCCGACCGCCGACGCGACCGGCAGGCTATGCTGCCCCTGCTATCGGGTCAAGAGCAAGGCGGGGTTCGTATTGAAAAACTGGCCTTTCTGAGAGCCCACGAGAGTAGCGTAGGTCGCGATCTACCTTCCGTACTCGATTACATCATCTTCTCCGAATTAGATTGTTGCTTGGCAAGGAGCGCTTCAATCCTCGTCTGGACGACAGTGGAGGCGCGGAAAATTGGCACGCCTTCTTCGATTTCGATCCGCACCGCCCCTTCTGCTGCGAGCGTGGTCGGAAGCTGTTGCAGTCGCGGAAGCGTTTGATCTGATGTGGTAGACATAGAGGTTGTCTACGTGAAGAGCTGTTGAAGCGCAAGACGTTTCAGCGGTTTGAGTGTTTACCGGCCAACATCCGCCCACTAGCCCACCCACCCGCCCAAAATGAGACCGGCAACGCACTGAAAGTGCACTTTTTGCCTTGACAGCTTACACCTGAGTTCGCTATTAGAGCCTGTCCTACCTAAGGAAGCAAACAGTACGGACATGTGCTGAGGCCTTTACCACCGAAAAGGAGCGAACGCAGTGAACTTCTGTCAATTGCGCTATGGGCTGATTCTGATTCTTCTCTCCCTTCTCACCTCTACCTGTGGCGTGCCACGATCGGTACGCGAGAGCATACCGCTAGCCCCACAGCCAGTGATAGCGGTTGATCAATTGGCGTCATCCTCCAAGCCCCATATCGCGGCCGTCAATCCGGTGTTCCCGTTCTACTTTGAAGAGAATCGTGGGCAAGTCGACGCGTCGGTCAAATATCTGGCGCGCGGTCGAGGCTACACGGTGTTTCTCTCCCCAAACGAGACCGTGCTGGCCCTGCAACGGCCAGAGACGCAGACCCAAGAACGACTGGGCGACTGGGCGCACGGGCGACTGGGCGACATGACGTGGCATTCGCACGTTCCTTCTCAGTCCTTACTTGCCTTTCCCTATTCCGCAATCCGCATTCCCCAATCCGCAATGCCAGCCGCTCCGCCCCATCCCTGTAAAGGTCTGAATCTTTCATGATTTCGCGGGTTCTGCTGAGATAGGCGCGTGTCGTGGGGAGAAACTCAAGTTCAGGGAGAGAGAAGGGAACACGCGATGATCTTAGGAGCATGCTT
>VGTJ01000240.1 GCA_016874775.1 Deltaproteobacteria bacterium | reverse complement strand
TTACCCGCTGTCATCGCTGTCAGAGTATAGAGGAATTAGTCAATTTAGTCTTTGCTTGGCTGCAAAAACGCCGGTCCTTCCCGGTGGAACGTCAGGTGTATGCGCTTCCCCTCGCCGCCTAGCACTTGCCATCGAGTGAGTTTCTATTTAGGTGCTGGGTGTTAGGTATTGGGGGTTAGTTTTTCCCCAGCCCCTAGCCCCGAACACCTAGCACCAAGGAACCCCACCCATGCCAATACGTAAAACCGTTCCCGTAGAAAACACCGCCCAAGCCTATCTCGAACTGCTGCGCGCTATGGGCGTGAAATACTTCTTTGGTAATGCGGGTACCGATTTCGCTTCACTGATTGATGGTTTTGCCAAGTTTGCTGCCGAAGGCAAGGCTTCACCCTACCGGGTTCAAGTGCCACATGAGTTCGTGGCCGTAAGTATGGCGCATGGCTATCACTTAGTGACAGGCGAGCCGCCGTGAGTCATGGTGCACACCACGGTCGGTACCGCAAATGTGATCTGTGGCTTGATCAATGCTGCACGCGCGAACATTCCGATGGTGTTAAGTGCCGGACGCACGCCGATTACCGAAGTGGGCAATCTTGGCAGTCGGGATTTGTTGATCCATTGGGCGCAGGAATCCTTCGATCAAGCGGCGATGGTTCGTGAATATGTCAAATGGGATTACGAACTCCGGTCATTCGATCAACTTGAAACTGTCGTTCGTCGTGCGTTTTCGGTCGCCATGAGCGAACCACAAGGGCCAGTATATCTGACTTTTCCACGTGAAGTCCTTGCCCAAACTCACTCTGAGTTCACGTACCAAGATGGTCCGGCGTTCTTGCCAACAACGGCACCGTTTCCTGATCCTCAGCGAATCGCCGAAGCGGCAGCAATGCTGGCTGAAGCAAAGTACCCTTTGATCATTACCCGCACGTACGGACGTCACCCGGCTGCGGTGTCGGCTTTAGTAGCACTCGCAGAGTCTTTTGCTCTCCCGGTGGTTGAGTATCCCTTCGCTGCCCATGTCAATTTTCCAGCTGGACATCCGCTACATTTAGGCTTCGAACCAGGGACGCTTCTTCCAAAAGCAGATGTCATTATCGTCATTGACTGTGATGTTCCCTGGGCACCGGCCATACACAAAGCCAACCCAGATGCGCATGTCATCCATATCGGTGTTGATCCACTACACAGCCGCTACCCGATTTGGGGATTTCCGACGACTCTCGCGATCGCCGGAGATTCTGCAGTTGCGGTCTCACAACTGACCACAGCCTTGCAGAAGCTTCGTACCGGGCGAGAAGCAAACATCACGCAACGAGGGGATCGTCTGAAGAAAGAACATGACGCATTGCGTAGAGCCTGGCGACAAGAGGCCGACGAGAAAGGACGATCGCAAGTGTTGACGTTCGAGTGGGTCTCGCACTGCCTCAATCAACTCAAAGACGACAACATGATCTTCGTCAATGAATATGACCTCAGTCTGCGCCACATCGAGTTCAACACACCTGGTTCATATCTGGGTTTCTCGCCCGCAGGTGGACTTGGTTGGGGCGTCGGAGGCGCACTGGGAGTGAAGCTCGGTGCACCAGATAAAACGGTCATCTCAGTCGTTGGTGACGGCACCTACGTTTTCGGTGTTCCGAGTGCATGTCACATGGTGTCCGCCATGCATAATCTGCCGATTCTGATCATTATCTGTAACAACGGCGGTTGGAACGCCACACAAATGGCCACACGTGGTGTACATCCACAAGGCTGTGCAGTACGCACAGAGAACTTTCCCTTTGGTCGCTTTGGTGTACAACCCGCCTATGAAATGTTCGCCCAAGCCTGTGGTGGTCACGGTGAAGTTGTTCACACACCGCAAGAACTTCCCGCAGCGCTGCAACGTGCGCTCAAAGTCGTGCGAGAGGAAAAACGGCAAGCGTTGATTAATGTGGATTGTGGGAACGTGCGAGGGTTTGGGATTTCTTGAAGACAAGCCGTCAGCGTTCAGTAGTCAGTAGGAACAAACGCTGAAGGTTGAACACTCAACGGCAAACACGTTCTATTTTCGTTCGCTATACCCAAAGCCTCTTCACGTTCTATTCTCTAATTTTCATTCTACTCTCGCGAAATACTTTTGGTTATTTTTCATACTCCCTATAGAATCTCGCCTACGTGCCGATCTTTTTCCTCCGGGGCAATAATTTTTGATCTGATCTCGGTATTCAGTCGCGGCATGTAGTTTTGCTAGTGCGGCAACTTACACGTTGACGGGGGTACGACATGATCGCAAAGAGAATGGCAGCCTATATTGTGAGTGGACTGTTCGTCAGCAGTACCGGTCCAGGCTGCACGATGCATCAGCTTGCATCTACAACCACAGTCAGTCAGAGCACAAAAGATCGGACACACGTACCACTGTCTCGTGCTGCAGATGTAGCCGTTGCCCATCGTAAACCGCAACCCACTACCGCTACACCCACACGAAATCGTCGCTCACTCGGGACATTTACCATGCGCGCCTATACGCATTATGGAAACCGACGATCGCGGACGGCAAGCGGAACCCTTCCTGTGAGTGGCCGTACGATCGCGGTTGATCCGCGCGTCATTCCTCTTGGCACAGTCATTGAGATTGAAGGTATCGGGAAGCGCGTTGCCGAAGATACCGGAGGCTCCATCAAAGGAAAGCAACTCGATCTCTTCCTGCCATCGGTACAGGCGTGTACGCAGTTTGGGGTGCGCTCGCGGAAAGTGTATCTCGTTGATTAATCGAACTGGGGCGTAGTGCACTACGCTCGCCTGCAGTGCTTATAGCAATTTGCCATTGCGTTTATCCAATTCTCAGCTTTCGACCCTCACCATAGCCCTCTCCCTAGCAGGGAGAGGGAACTTGGTGCGACTTGCGAGTAGCGGTAGAAAATGCCCAGGACAACCGCTCTATCTTCGCTTTTTTCCATTCTTCTTTGCTTTGGTTGGCTGCGTTTTCTTCACTTCACTTCTTGTTGATGGGGTAAAAATTCCCCGCTCTTGCATCAGCCGCACCTGGCGATCGATGACTTCAGTTTTATACTCGGCATGGTGCATCGGCTTACGTTTGAGCCACAGGTTCTTGGGATAAATGGGTTTTTCATAGATCAGCGAGATAACCTCGGTACGCAGGTCTTTCATCCAGTTCATCAGCGGCGAACGGGCACGAAATTCACGGAGCGACTCAATATCGATCACCCCGCCACAGTACGACGACCCAGCACCGTAGTCATGCCGCGCAACAATGAGGCCGCGATAATCGACAATCATCGAGTGGCCGCCAAACGTATCCACAGGTAGTGGCGAATCCGGCAGCAGATAATAGGTGCCAAGATTCGGCGCGACCATGTAACAGGTATTATCCAATGCACGCGCCCGGTTTTGAATTTCCCAGGCTCCGTTACTCACATGCGGTTCGGGATAAGCTGGACGACAAATCACTTCGGCACCGTTCATGGCCAGACCACGAATCAACTCGGGATACGAGCCTTCGTTGGCCATGCAGATACCGATCTTGCCAATTTCTGTATCTGCTACTGGAAAGAAAGCATCCAGCGATCGCCCATGAAGTTCGATCCATTTGTCCCAGACATCGTGTGGACACACAGAATGTTCGACTGGAAACAGCGGTGAATTCTTGCGATGTCGAAGAACAACTTTGCCTTGCGGAGAAATCATGAACACGTTGTTAAAAAACAACCCAGGGAACTCTGGCTCGCGTGACTTTGCTGTAGCAACGATATACGCATTGAACTCCTTGGCCAGTTTCCCCAGCATATCGGTCTCGGGGCCGGGAATATCGATGGCGATTTCATTGGCATACTTCTCGTGATCCCAGTCAAACACTTCGTCAGTGAACCCTTGTAGAGCCCCTTCGGGAATGACGATCAGTCTCACAGGTAGTGCTAAGCTCGACAACCAACACGCACCGGCACAGACTTCATGCAAGTGCTCGATGTTGGTTTTGATTTGCTCCCGTTTCAGCACGCCGCGCACGGTTGGTGAAATACCGACCGCAGTGTATGCCTCGATTGCCTTTGCCATCGTTCCCTCCTTTTTGACAAATGAAATCGCGGCGGACGATAGCATGGTACCACGCACATCAGGAAGCCCTCCTTGAGCACTCAGCAGGAGCCCTCTACAAAGGAGAGGTATGGAACAAACGATGCTTGAAACGCCCACAACGGTACCAGGTGGCAACCGGATTCCTATTGTCGCAATCGTTGGTCGCCCCAATGCAGGGAAGTCGACCCTCTTCAATCGCCTATTGCGCCAGCGCAAAGCAGTAGTCGATAATACCCCAGGAGTCACCCGCGATCGCAACTTTGCTCAAGCCATGTGGCAAGGACAGCCAATCCTTTTAGTTGATACTGGTGGGCTCGATTTTGATGACGCTGACGGCCTGAATTCTCGGATCCAAGAGCAAACTCGCCTTGCGATCAGTGAAGCAGACGTCATTATCTTCCTCTTCGATGGACGTGAAGGTTTGAATCCCGCAGACGCTGAAGCTGTAGATCTTCTTCGCCGCACTGACAAGCCAACGTTCTTCGCAGTCAACAAAATTGATGGTGATAAACAAGAAGCGAGCGCGGCAGAGTTCTTCGCTCTCGGGCTCGACCCTCTATATACGCTCTCCGCCGCACATGGCCGCGGCGTCAGTGATCTCATGGAAGCTGTCGCAGAAACATGGCAACAAAAGGAACCCCACGCCAAAGCTTCCGCACCCAACACCCAACACCCAACACCTAACACCCCTCTTCATGTCGCGATCGTCGGGCGCCCCAACGTCGGCAAGTCATCATTACTCAATCGCCTGGTTGGCTTTGAACGTTCGATCGTTGATTCAACTCCCGGCACTACGCGTGATGCAATTGACAGCTTAATCGAATGGGATGGGCAGCAGATTCTCCTGGTAGATACTGCCGGTGCACGACGCAAAACCAAGATTCACGAACGGATTGAACAAGCCAGTGTCCTCATTGCTCTCAAAGCCCTTGAACGGGCGGAGATCGGTCTGCTGGTCATTGATGGAGTTGAAGGGATTACCGACCAAGAGGTGCGCCTTGCTCGGTATGCCTGGGACCGCGGACGAGCACTCGTGCTAGTGGTCAACAAATGGGATGCCGTCCCAGCCGAGAAGAAAAACCAAACCCGCTACGTGGAAAATCTGCATTACATGGCACCCATCACCACGTCACTACCAGTGGTGTTTCTTTCCGCGCTCACCGGTGCTCGATTGAGCAAGCTGCTTCCCGTGGTCATGCAAGTGGCAAAGGCCCATGCGCTACAGTTACCAACGACGCAGTTGAATCGTAGCTTTCAGGAGTGGACGAGACGCACGCCACCACCGAGCTTCAAAGGCAAGCAGCCAAAGATCTTTTACGTGACGCAAGTTGGCACCAAGCCACCTCAGCTTGTCCTGTTTACTGGCGTCCCCGAAGGCATCACTCCAGCCTACGAGCGCTATCTCGAAAATCAGTTACGGGCGAATTATGACTTACTCGGTACACCAGTGAAATTAAGCTTCCGCGCCCGGAGGAAAGATGAGGCCATCCCGGAACGCGCAGAGCATGCCCAACGCTGATCACTCGCTGTTCTCTATGCGGTAGACCAGTCCCCGCCTCACAGCCGTTTGATGAATGCACTGACGTCCTTGGCAAACCGTTCCGGCTCTTCCCAGTGTGGATCATGCCCCGCTCCCTTATAGACGAGTAACTGAGAGTTCGAGACCGTCGACTTGAGCAGGTCCTGATCGCCACGAGGGCAAAAGGCATCCTGGTCACCCCAGACAATCAGTGTTGGTGCAGTGATCTTCTCCAACTCGCTGGACCAATCTTCTTGCAGAAAGGTCGAGAAGGTCGCCTGCCACACGCGTGCCGGGACTTTGAGACTTTCATTCACCACCGTCTCGAAAAATGTGGGAGAAACCGGTTGGGCCAAGGTACTCTGTTGAAACTCGCGAATCACCTGCGGATCAATCGGGTCAGTAAGCGTTGAGACTACCGTCTCCCAGAATTCCCGCACGGCTGGGTTCTTGGGCAAGCTGACGGATGCTCCCACCAGCATGAGTCCGAGAAGCCGCTCAGGATAATCCAACGCAAAGCGTTGTGCCACCCCACTCCCCATCGAATGACCAACAATCACCGCTTGTTTGATCTGCAGTGCATCCATGAAGGCGGCGATATCGGCAGCGAAGTTGCGAAAGCTGTAGCCGCCCAATGGTCGATCGGCATCTCCATGCCCACGTTGGGTCAGCGCAAAGGTATGAAGGTTTGGCGGCAGGTAAGGCAGCACCAGCTCAAACGAATGCCAGGAGTCGGTGACACCGTGCAAGAGAATCACGGGTATACCGTGAGGGTCACCTTGTTCAACGTAGGGAAGTGTCACGCCGGTAGATAATGCCAACGATTTGCTTGTGAAGGTCATACACACCTCTTCTCTGGGAAAATGCAGATCTTTTGCTCTTCTTCCTTGGTTTGCGATCCTTACCCTGAACTTCTTCTGTACTGTTCGGTACCAACCGTAGCATTGGGCAAAGGAATTCCCTCTCCCTCCGGGAGAGGGTTAGGGTGAGGGGACCTAAAGAAAACTACTATTTTCTCCCCCTCATCCTGTCCTTCTCCCGGAGGGAGAAGGAACCCTTTGACGTATCTTCGTGATGAGGACAGAGAACTACTTGCTCTCTCTTATAAAATCCGTTTTCGCTTTATCACTCCTTGTCGCGATGAAGTAACTATTATGCCCATCATGGGGTAGGCGTTTCACATCGACATGGGTAAAGCCCGCCTCTACCAATAGTGTCCGCGCCTGTTCTTCCCCCCACATCGCGCCAAGGCCTTCGCCGTTGAGGGCCAACGACACGGTCATGCAGTGCATACATGAGATGGTGTACAGCATCGGTCCCATTGGATGATTCAGGTTCTTATGCACGTGGCTCGACGCATCGATGTCCGGCATGCTGCGTTTTCTGGACCAAAATGATCACCGATTCTGATGCAACGTGATCATCGATTCTGATGCAAGTTGATCAGTGATTCTGGTTCAACGTGATCAGTAAGACACCGAAACCAGAATGGGTGATCAAGT
>VGTJ01000239.1 GCA_016874775.1 Deltaproteobacteria bacterium | reverse complement strand
TCGGCCTGAGAGTGTGTTTCTGAGCAGTGAAGCGCGGAATCCCTCCGAGAGACCCTTCGTTGCACTCAGGGTGACAGCGCGAGTGTACCAATCTTTCATGGTCCGATTTAGACTCTGGACTGTTTTCGCCTGCCCAGACCAGCACTTTCCCGTCTTCATCACGGGCAACACGCTGCGCATCGATGAGTTCAGCTTTGAGATCGGCAAGAGATTCATCGTCAAGGTCAAACTCGCGCTTGAGGGCGCGGTAGGAAACTCGTCCCTGGCGTTGCAGCCAGACCCGCACTTGTTCAACTAACTGGGAAAATCTCATGCTCATCTCTTTGCTTGCCTCAGTGGCGGATGAGCTTTGATTCTTAGGCGTTCACTTAAGAAAACTCAACCAGCGTCTTGATCGAGTCGCGCGCTTCTGATGCGGTTCGATACGCGTCGTGTAACGCCGAGAAGGGATAACGATGAGTGATGAATTTGTCTGCCGTGATGACCCCAGTACGAATCAACTGCAGCGCCTCGCGAGTGTCATTCGGTCCGCACGAATAACTAGGGGTCAGGCTAATCTCGTTGAAATATATATGATACGGAGAAACCGGCAGCGTTGCTTCTGGGGTGCTGGTGGTAAAAAGCACGACCGTCCCGCCTTTTGCGGCACAACGAATCCCAAGTTCCATCGCTTCAATTGACCCTGGCCCGACAATGACGACTTCAGCCATCTCACCGTTGGTGTGCTGACGAAGCTGTTCGTCAATTGTTCCCTGGGCGGGATCAAGAGCAACATCAGCGCCTAATGCCAGCGCTTTTTCGCGCCGGTAAGGAACGAAATCGGTACCGATGACACTTCCTGCCCCTGCCTGGCGGGCAAGGGCAACGTGCAATTGCCCCATAATGCCTAAGCCAATGATGAACACACGATCGCCCGCATGCATGCCGGACTTGCGCATGGATTTGACCGCGCATGCGGCAGGTTCGATCAAAGCCCCATCAGCGAAAGATAGATCTGCAGGAAGCGGAATCGTATCGCCGGACAAATTTTCTTTCGGAACGAGGAAATACTCGGCCATGCCACCAGGGACGATGCGTGACGCTTTCCACGTCGCGCATTGGACAAACTCACCTCGTTGGCAGGCACGGCAGGTAAAGCATGGTGCATGATGATGAACAAAGACGCGATCGCCAGGCCGAAAATCGGTGACACCAGGACCGACCTCAACGACCTCTCCGGACGGCTCATGGCCAAACACCAGCGGCGCTTTCTTTTTCATGTACCAGCCCATGACATCGCCAGAGCAGATGCCACAGGCTCGTGTACGAATTAGCGCTTCTCCTGGACCAACGGTTGGGATGGGTTCATCTTCAAAGCGGATGTCGGTTGCATCGTACAGTCGTGCGACTTTCATGATCGTATATCCATACTTCCGATCATGAAAACATCCACTTCGCCATCTTCCACATATCCTGTGGACTTTCGGGGAAGGTGCGAGCGACTGAAGCTTCAAAGCCAGAATGCATCAAGCAATCATGGCACCGGGTATCGATACGTTGCTCCCAGTAGCTCCAGTCAACACCATTCCAGAACTCATCCCAGGTTTTGTAATACTTCTCGCCGATCAAATAGCAGGGGCCTTTCCAGCCAAACGGCGTGCGCGTCACATTGCCCCACGGCGTACAGGGATATTCACGTTCACCAGCCGCGAACTCAAGAAACAATGGCGTCGAACCAAGACGATATTGCTTCGAGAGTTCCAGGACTTTTTTGAATTTCTGATGAATCTCTTGCCGGAAGAGAAAGTGATTCTGCTGGACTTTTTCGTAATGATACCCAGGCGACACCAGCATGTTATCAATGCCAAGCGTGGTGAGGAGCGCAAACAACTCCTCGATTTCTTCCATCTTGGTCTCGCGATAGACCGTCGTGTTGGTGCAGACCGTGTATCCGCGACGTTTCCCTTCCTTGATCATTTCGATGGCTTTGTCGAACACGCCAGCACGTGCACAGACGAAATCATGGGTTTCGCGCATACCATCGAGGTGGACGTTAATCGTCAATCGCTTATGAGGTTGGGCTTTGCTGTAGAACCGTTCAAGGAGGATCGCGTTGGTACACACGATCACATGCCGTTTGCGGGCGATGGTCTCCGCTACGAGTTCAGGAAGCTCTGGATAGACAGTGGGTTCGCCACCACAGATAGAGACAACCGGAGCACCAGCTTCATCAACGGCTTGTAAGCATTGCGAAAGTGTCAGTCGATCTTTCAACTCACCGGAATGACGTTCTGGCGAACAGCCAACACATTCCAGATTGCAGGTATACAGTGGCTCAAGCATCAACACGACCGGGTAGCGTTTCCGGCCTTGCAGCTTGTTCTTGGCCTGCCACTTCATCATGTCTGTCGTTACATGTAGTGGGTACCGCATCTTTTTCCACACTCCTTAATCCACTCTTGACCGTTTGGTCAGGGCGAATCTTAGCGGGAGGCTGTAGGGGGAGCAATAGGAAGCGTTCAGCGATCAGCCGTTAGCTCTCAGCCAGACAGGGCAGCGAAGGATAAAAAGAAGCTGAACTGATAGCTGATCGCCGACAGCTCAAAGCTATCTCGACAAAAACACCGGACACGGTGCATTGCGCAGCACGTACTCAGTGGTACTGCCAAGGACCATTTCGATGATCCGACTATGGCCGTAGGCACCAATGAATAACAAGTTATGGCTGCGTTCTTTGATCGTCTCGATGATCTGTTGATTGGCGTGGCCGATCGCATGGAGAAGGGTCAGCGAGATCCCGTACGAATTGAGATAATGTCGTGCTTCTTCGAGAAGTTTCCCGTCGCCAGTCTTTTCGCGCGGTGCAACGGAAAGCACGGTAAGTGGAAGCTGGAGAGCGACACAAAACTCCGCGGCCAAGTGCATAGCAGTGCTGGCGCGTGGACTGCCGTCATAGGCAAGTAGTGGATTGGTGATCGGTTGAAATTGCTTTGGTGTAATAAAGACCGGGCGTGGGCTTTTACGTGTGACACTTTCTGCTGTGCCGCCTAGCAGTCCGGTAGAAAAGCGCTCGTTGGCGCCACGATGGCCAATCACAACGAGATCGCTGGTTCGTGCGTGGTCGCAAATTTCATTGGCGATAACCCCAGTCACAAGTTGGCTTTCACAAGGAATACGTCGTTCGCGACAGGTTATAGTGAATTCGTCAATCAGTTGCTGGCCACGTTCGTGCAAGGCTTGCCGGACTTTTCCGGTAACGTCGAGGTACGGCTCAAATCCTAAAGCTCCAGAAATATCCTGAAAGAACGGTCCTTCTACTGAAACGATATCAATAACATGGAGGCCTGACAGTTCGGCCTGAAAGCGTTCCGCCAGCCACAATCCATATTGAAGTGCAGTACGCGCATGGTCAGAACCGTCGAGGGCAAGAAGGATGTGTTTAATCATACGACCCCCAAGTGTCGCAGTTTGTTGTTTTTCTTCGGGGGCTGCTTATCACCGCATGCTCAGGTGGGCAAGCGACCACTTTACAAGCCGAGCACCCTTGGTCACAATAGACAATACTATGGCAAAGAAACCACAGGCTGGGGTAAGGGATGGTGCTCTCCTGCAAGAGCTGAAGACCATAGCGGCACGGGTTGGTGTTCGTGTCCGTGAGGAAAAGCTCTTTCGCGAGGTGGGCTACCAGGTACGAGGGGGAGGATGTCGAGTCCGTGGTCAGGAGATCGTGTTCCTTGATCGCGATATGCCGGTGCCTGATCGTCTGGATATTCTCATCGATGAGTTATCGCGACGTGAGATAGATCATGAGTCGTTATCGCCCGCGCTCAAACGGCTCTGGCCGAGTGGAGCATCGCAGTGAGCGACCGGCTCACCCAATTCCGTCATTGGATTAAAGAGCAAGGACTCAAAGCGACCTCACAACGTGAGGACATCGCTCAGGTCTTTTTCTCTGCCGATCGGCACATCAGCGTTGAAGAGCTGTACAGCGAAGTGCGTCGTCTCAATCCACGCGTAGGGTACGCTACCGTCTACCGCACGATGAAACTGCTAAAAGAGTGCGGCCTGGCAGAAGAGCGACACTTTGCTGATGGGCAAGCGCGATTTGAAAAGCTTGAAGGCGAGCAGCATCATGACCATCTGATTTGCGAGCGCTGTGGGCGTATCGTCGAATTTACTCAGCCGCAAATCGAAACCCTGCAAGAAGAAGTTGCGCGCCGATTCGGGTTTGTCGCTTCTACGCACAAGATGGAAATCTACGGTATTTGCCAGGATTGTAGAGAAGGACGGGGCTCTCGCGCCGCGAACGTGGGTGATCATTAATACGGGCTCCATATGTTATGCTCTGTTCGCTAGTCACTTTATGTGACTAGCGAACGCTTCTCATCCCTCATTCCTGCGCCTATTCACTCCATCGCTCATTCATTAAACTTCTTATGATGCTTGACAGTTTTCTCGCCCTTTCTCCCGTTCGCTTCCTCATCAGTCTGGCTTCGCCGACGTCTTCACTGCCTCCAGTACCACATTGATGAAGTCTGGCCGCTCGTTCACGTCGATAAAGTTGATGTGCTGGTATCCAGGAGGAATGTCGGTTTTGACCCGCGCCAACGGTAGAATGAACGCTGTTTCGTGCGCGCGGCGGATGGCGGCAAGCTCCAGTTCGACCCGGCAGAAGTCCTTCTTGAAACAGTCGGCTGAATAGATCGGGATGAAGTAGCGGCTGCCCTGAATCCCTTGCGCGATCTTCTCGTACCACGAGGTGCCAAGGAAGAGGCTCTTCTTGTCGAACCAGACTCCCAGCCCTGCCTTCTCTAGCTGCGACACAACGTGTTTGCTCACCCATTCCAGGTTCTCAGCGGGCGTGCGGGAATAACTGATGAACACATCGTGGGTACTGGCAGTGAGGCGCTGCGGACTGTCCATGTCCATCTTTTGACGGAACAACAACGCAGCGATCAGCGACACTCCGAACGTGAACGCCATTAATCCATCCCGGGGTGTCAAGTTGCTTGAGATATAGACGCGTCGCCGTCGCCCCATCGCCCGCTCGCCTCGTCGCCCGTTCTGTCCTCTGTGACCCTAGACCCTGGACATTCCGAGACTCTAGACAGTTTGCTCGCCCATTCCCCGATTCTCCGTTTCTCCGATTCGTTTTCCGTGACTCCCAGACTCCTCGACTTTTTTGGACAGTTTGTGGCCCTTGCTGCTTTCCCCGGCGACCAGCCCCCGACGGAGGGGCAAGCGGCACCGGTGCGAGGAGTGAAAGATAAAAAAGACGGCAACGTCCCTGCAACGTCCCCTATTTTCTATTTCGGGTACCAAGTCGCCGGCGCGAAGTACGGCTGTCCCTTTCTTCTGCAGATCTCCGGGAGTACCACCTTTGCCCACGGAGCCAGATTGACTCGATCAAATTCAGTTGCCCCAATGTATTGCAGCTCCAAGGTCTCCGTCTTATCGGGGGCGAGCGTACCGCTGAGCACTTGGCACTCAAAGACCGTCATGACATAGGTCACGCGGTCGCCGTTGGCATACACAACCTCAAACTCCGGACCGCCAAAGACGCCGAGAATCTGAGTCGGCTCGACGAGGAGCCCGGTCTCTTCAAAGGCTTCTCGGACCACGGCATTTGCGGGGGTCTCATGCGGTTCAATACTGCCACCCGGGGCGACCCACTGGCCGGTGTCCCCGTGCCTGGCGAGGAGAACGCGCTCCCGTTCATCAAAGACGATGGCCGTCACTGAGGGCATGAGCAGTAACTCCTTGCCAACATGGCGGCGCAGATTCCTGAGGTACTCCGAGAGCGGCATCAGACGACTTCCTTCTATTCTTCAAGATCACCTTGATGAACACGACTGGCTAACGCCTGAGCGCACCGCGAGCGGCCCAGCCACGGCCTTTCACGTTCATTCCTTCACGCCACAGCGCCGCGCTGCGGTGGCGCGCCCGGTTCGGCTCTTCTTCGCCTCTCGCCTTAGTGCAGGCCCAACCACTCTCGTAACGAGGCTTCTAACTTTTCAGCGTCCTTTGTGATTAGTCTCCCCACTCTCTTGAGCACGAGCCGTTCATGAATAGTAAAGATTCCACGCTTGGCAGCGGTCTCGACGTTCAAGCCTGCTCCTTTCCAGTCCGCGAGCATGAACTCACCGGCTAGTAATCCTGTCGTTTTGCTCGTGAGTGGAACGAGGAGTATATCTTGCGACGAATGGGACGTATTGGCGATGACAGCAGGACGAACCTTAGTACTCGTCAGATCCGAGAAGGGATAGCGTACGAGCACAACCTCATTTTTCGAGTAGCTCGGCATAGACGTCATCCTCAGTGTTCCCCCACACCTCGCTCAGCGATGATTCACTTGCAGTTAACCAAAAGCTTGCATCATCTTCGGGTAATAGGGTGACTAACGCCCGTGTTCCCTCAGGGACTTTCACGTCTTCGAGCGGGACGATTTTACCGTCACGGATCACCGCCCAAATAGTATTGATCATGTTCACTTACCTCAGGCTCAGCATATCGAAGGCACTTCCGGATAACAATTCCGCTAGAGCCGAACGCCCCCGCGCACCGCGAGCGGCCCGAACGCGGCCTTTCAGATTCATTCCTTCACACCACAGGGCCGCGCTGCGGTGGCGCGTCCGGTTAGGCGGTATCACTTATAGTGGAGGGTAGACTGCAGTTTCCCCCCCCCCCTTTTTTTTCGACTGTATGTTTCGAGATCTGCTCTCATTTATGATCGACTCTCCCCATGACATAAAACCGCGATGGATATATTACATCTACAACTTTAAGCGTGCGATTCGTTTTCCGTGACTCCCAGCCTCCTCGACTCTACGACTCCTCGACTTTTCTGGACAGTTTGTGACCCTTGCTACTTTTCCCGGCGACCAGCCCCCGACGGAGGGGCAAGCGGCACCGGTGCGAGGAGTGAAAGATGAAAAAGACGGCAACGTCCCCAATTTCCTCGGTTCCACTAATTTCCCTGCAACGTCCCCTATTTTCCGACGCGAATTTCCCCGCAACGTCCTCTAACACTCTTGGCGCATGACAGCCACTAGAGAACCAGCTAGCATGCGCATAGTTACTGAATTTTCAATAAATAATGTTCATGCGGGCTAGCGGACCCAAGGCAAATCAGAAGCGAAGATACACGCCCAGAGTCGCCGGGGTGAGCGGCGTGTACGAGCGATGCCCGCAAACACATTGTTGCGGAGTTCAGCCCCGTT
>VGTJ01000238.1 GCA_016874775.1 Deltaproteobacteria bacterium | reverse complement strand
ACACCAAGTCCAAACGCGGGCCGAAGAAGCCAGTACCTCACAAACTGAGTGGCAAAAAACAAACGCACGTATCGACTGCGCGGATTCTGGCGATGCGACGGTAGTCAACCGACCTTTACAGGGATGGGCAGGCTGGCCCCGTCACCAATGACTTATGTAAACCGAACGAACCTGCCATTTGCCCAGACACTCAGCGGTAACAAGTATTCGCCGTTCCATTCACCAAACAACGGAGTCGGGTGGCCACCACTCAAAGCGAGTAACTCCCAGTGCTGTGAGAATCGAGGGTGGATCGAGAGCGTGCGACTAGCTGTATCCTGTAAGCACCAATGGCTATCGGTCACAGCGACTGGAACCACTTCAGTCAGCAGCACAGGAATGCGTTCAAGCCAGGGATTCTGTGCAAGTGCGTCGGCATACTGAGTGGTCGCCTCTGAAACGCTGCGGCCCTGCGGAAGGGGATCCAGCGTCGACGTAGTACCGTTACGGGTTTTGACCAAAGCCCGGAGTGGATAGGCGCTAAGATAAAAGACAAGCTCGGCATCGATAACCGTGCCGGAAACGACACTGGTGTCGAGTGGCTGATTTCCGGCAGCAAAATGTAGTAACAACGCGTGTCGTTGCGTTTCGTACCCTTGCAGCCAGGAGAACTGCACGCGGAGTCGGTCCTCATCCTCAACCCGTTGTCCGAGCACTGCCCAGCGATCGCGAATACCGTCCTGAGATAACAACTCATCTTGTGAGTAGGCCCAACCAGTGACGGTACGAATATCGGCCTGAGTTTCTGGGGGGAGAGTGTTCAAGCGAGAGAACCCTTCGATAAGCAGAAACAGTTTGCTGGCACGAGCCAGAAGTTTCTCCTGCCAACCTTGACCAGTTGGTGGCAGTGTTGCCAGATCGCGTACTAGACGAGCTACCCCTGGAGCTTGCGCGTCGACCATACGGGCGGCGACGTTGTCCCAAAAATTCGCTGGATGGTTTTGCGCTGAAGCGAGCCCATTGCGCACGAGGTCGCGCAACCGCAGTGCAAGTTCAGCAAAGCCAGCGGCGACTTTGGCTTCGCGGTCAGATGCACGACGAACTTGAGCGGCAGGATCGGCGATCGTCTTCTTTGTGGTTTCTGCCTTCTTCGCGAGTTTTTCAGTTTGCTTTTCGCTACTCTTCGCTCGCGATTCAAGCCACTCCGTAACCCAGTCGGGCTGCTGCGAATCCGTGAACACGTCAGGTTGATTGGCCAAGAGCAGGAATAAACCAAGTCCATGCTTACAAGGAAACTTGCGACTTGGGCACGAGCAACGAAACGCAGGCTCGCTCAAATCGATTTGTGTTTGATAGGGATCCTTGCCACTGCCCTGACACTTGCCCCACGCTGCATGATCATTCTGGCCCAAGGTCATCCATTTGCGTGGAGAAGAAAGACCTTGCCCAGCTTTTGCCGAAGCCGGGTCAGGCGCGAGTGCGAGGATTTGATCAGTGGTGAAAGTTGTGGCCATAGGCGTTTGGGACCGTACGCTTCGTCTGATAAGCACTCCGTGGCGTAGAAAGAGGACTTATTCCCGTGAGAATATCCCCATCTGTGTTGGCGCACCAACACCAGAATCTTCTGGACCAATGGGTAGGAAGTGTACCGTATAGCCAAAACGTTGAGCGAGGTTGTTGGCCCAGGTTTGGAACTCACTACGTGTCCACTCGAAGCGATGGTCACGATGGCGAAATTTGCCTGCCGGCAGCCCGGAGAATTTTTCGTTATATTCAACGTTTGGGGTGGTCAGTACGACGAGGCTTGGTCGTGCATATTCAAATAGCACTCGTTCTAAAGCCGCGAGGCGTGGTGGGTCGAGATGCTCGATCACTTCTATGACTGTCGCAGCATCGTACTCGGATAACCGCTTGTCACGGTAACTGAGCGAGCCTTGGAACAGGGTGATGCGCTCTTGCTGTTTGGGTGGCAAGCGATCGAAGCGTAGTCGCTCTTTGGCGATCTCCAATGAACGATAGGAGACATCCATGCCGGCGATGGCGGTGAACTCTTTATCATTCAGCAGCGCTTGTAAGAGTTTTCCTTCGCCACAACCGAGGTCGACGATACGATGAACGTTGTGTTGCTTGAGGGCGGCGATGACCGATCCAATGCGCTGTTGATTCAGGCTGATCCGCTCTTCGATCGTCGTTTCTTCGACCGTGCGAGTTTCCTGTTCGTCGTCAGGATCGGTGACGTCGTCTTCTAGTAATTGGGCAAAAGCGTGTCGGGTGAGACGCCGTTGGTATTTTAGATAGCGATTGACGATCAGTTCCTGCTCAGGATGTGACGGCAACCATCCTTCTCCGTGGCGGAGCAACTTCTCGACTTCGGCGTGATCGACCCAGTAGTGTTTGTCGTCATCAAGTACTGGAATGAGAACGTACAAATGGGAAAGCAAGTCTTGTAAGCGACAGGTCGCTTCAAGTGAGACCGTGAAGTAACGACTTGCGCCCCAATCCGTGAACTTCTCATCGAGCACTGTTCCTTGCGTAGTGATGGTGTAACCCATCGGTTCGAACAGGCGTTTCAACAGGCCTTCACCACCGCGACACGGAATAGTGGTGAGTTTGGCATACAGTGGAATAGCCGTATTGGCGAGTTCTGTACGATCGGCACTGCGGCCGTTCAGAGCTGAGCCAAATACTTGGGCAATAGCGACACTGAAAAACGACGAGGCCACATACGGACGATCGTTGACATACTGTTGGAGCGCGAATCCTTCGCCTGCTGGTCCACCTTTTCCTCGCACCAGGCCAATCGGATCAACGTCGAGTAACAACGCCGCAGTACAGCGTTCGGCAGATGCTTCAGGATAAAAGACGTGTGCCCTGCCAAAAGAGAGATCGAACGACTGCACACGCTCTGGTCGCTTATGGAGCAGGTAGCCAAGGTCAGTTGCCGGTTGATGGGTGGTGGTGATGGTGAGGAGCATGTTGCAAAAGGGGTTTTAGGCTCTGGGCTTTAGGCTTGAGGGAAAGACCCCTCTTCTAGAGCCCAAAGCCTAGTACCGTGTCTCGCAAGTTCATTCGCGGTGAAATCGTAGGGCGCGTACCACGCGCCAGTCAGTTGGCGCGCTGCGCACGCCCTACAACTGCTCACGAAGTTATGAGACACGGTACTAGAGCCTGGTTTAGTGTTGTAGAAACTCTACCGCTGCTTTGGCAATCTTTCCTTCCAGTCCCCAGAAGAAGTGATCGGCGCCGTCAACGATCACCAGAGACTTTGGCTCTGACATCTTGGTAATGAGGTCGTTCAAGCCAGGCACTGGGGAATAGTTATCGTGATCACCACTGATGAGGAGCTTGGCCTTCTTCACGCTATGTAAAAACGAGGCATCGCGCATACCAATAGGCAACGCGACACCAATCAGTTTGTGAACACGATCATCTGCCGCTCCGGCGCGTAAGCCGACCATCGATCCGAATGAATAGCCGGCGACAACGACCGTTGGGACTGCTTGACGACTCAACAAATAGGTCACTGCCGCTTTGACATCGTCAACTTCGCCGTTGCCTTCGTCGTGTTCACCTTCGCTGTTACCGACGCCACGAAAATTGAAACGGAGTGTGGCAATCCCTGCCGCTTGAAATGCATCGACCAAAGCCGACACGACATTGTTGCGCATTTCGCCGCCGTACAACGGATGTGGATGACATACGACCGCACCGATTTTCGCCGGTTGTGTCGGTAATGATAACAACCCTTCGAGTTTGAGATTTCCGACTGAAAATGTGACCTGCTCTTCCATTCTTTTCCCCTCCTGTTTTTGGGCATAGGCACGTGATGCGGCGAAGAAGACGAAAAAGAAAAGAGCAGTACTGATGCTCTTGCATATTTTCCCTCTTTCTCTTTTCACCGGCTCTCCTTTTACGCCCTTCTTCGTTACAGGGAAATCTCCATTTCTTCCAGTCGTGTAATGCTCCAGCGCGTCGCACCCCAGAAAAGAATGACGGTGAGTGACAATGCCGCCGTAAAAGAAAGTGCGATGCTGTACCAGTCAGCTGTTGACAAAGGAAGACGTTGAAAATTGCGCATAAGAAACAAGTGTACGGGCCAGGCTTCCAGGACGACAATCAGCCCGATGAAAACAATACTGAACGCCATATAGAGTACGCCGCCGAAACTTGCGGGAATCTTAGCGACGTGCTCAGCGGTGAAGTTGGGGTAGGCAATACCAAATGCCATGCCCAAGGCGACAAGGGCAAGCGTCAGCAGCCCGAGCGTAACTGGGGCTAGGACCATCATAAAGGTCGAGACGCCAAGAAAATAGTTAGTGACGACTGCGAGCAGTTCTCCAAAGAACAACAATGGGAGGAGTGCAACCCAGAATTTACTCCACCACCAACGTCGCAGATGGATCGGTGCGCTTTTCAGTACCCAAAATGTTTTTCCTTCGAGACTGAGGGCTGGAAACACAAAGCGTATGGCAACGGCAGAAATGACAAAGGCGGCAAGCGCAAGATTGAAAAAGGCGACAAAGTTTTGCAAATCGAGCATGCCAACAAAACCAGTACCACGTGGTAACACACTGAAGTTGTAAACGTACACGACAATCAGTGCGAGAAGTTGGAAAAGTTGTGACCATTGACCGGTATCACGACAGAATGTTTTCAGGTCTTTAACAACCGATACACGTAATGGCGCCGGAAAGACACGGGCAATGCCACGCAGGAGAGTGTCTACCCATTGGCTTTGTCCCCCCTTGCGTCGACCTTCCTGAGCTTTCGACCAGCCGACAGGATACAACGCAGTTGCTGTCCATGTCCCGGCAACGACGAGAAAAAGAGCGGTGCTCAGCAATAACAAGTAGTAGAAGATCGGTTCTCCGGCCTTGAGTCCGAGGAACGGCAGTAACGCTTCGCTTGCCCACGTACTCGGTAAAAAGGGTGAGGTCGGTGTTTGCATCGCCGCAAGAAAAGCGACGAAGTCAGAGAACGATTCAGGGTTAACCAGCTTCTCTGGTTGAAGCAAACGGAAGAAGACATAGAGCAACGCAAGAAACAATGCAGAGAAAACGATCAACATATCCTTGCCGCGTTGCGCTGGAAGAAGATAGGCAAGCACCATCGTCACAATGACCCCAATCGCGGCTGGCACGATTAAAAACGGTATCAATGTGAGCACGGTCATGAGGTAATACATCGGGCCGCCACCATGCACGACGCCATACGCCAGGAACGCTGGCGCACTAAATAACAGAATCATCCACGAGGAATCGACCAGCGTTTCGACGAACTTGGCTGCAAACAGTCGGCCAGGAGGTACGGGAGCTGGCACTAACAAGAGCAGATCGCGTGAGAGAAAGAATGTCGAGAGACCAGTGATAACATTACTGAACAGAAGGATAGCAAAGAATGTGAGAAACACCATGCTGAGTAACTTTTGGTTCAGCACGGGGCCAAGATCCGGAATGGTGAGAAAATATGAAAGCGCCCGAGAGAAGAACCAAAATGTTCCTCCCCAGAAGAGTGCCATGAGGGTGAATAAGACTAGCGCACGTGTCCACCCGCCTTTTCCTTGACGTTGAAAGTCATTCCGGAGAGCGAAAAAGCGAGGAACGAGAAGAAGTAACCAGTTGTTCATAAAAAACTCTGAAGAAGGCTATAAGCTGAAGGGTTCTTTCCTTCCTCCCTAAAGCCTGAAGCCTATAGCCTAAAGCCTTGTTTTAAGCTCTTAGCGCCTCAATCACGTCCATCATGTCCGGTGCAGCGGTAAGTTTAAGGAAAATATCTTCCAGGCGACTTTCAGTTCCAGCCAGTTGCTGTAATTCATCAAGAGTACCTAGTGCGATCAGCTTTCCGCCAAGAATAATGCCGATACGATCGCACAGCTCTTCAGCAACCTCCAAGCTATGAGTGGACATGAAGATCGTCTTTCCTTTGAGGGTGAGCGAGCGTAGTAGCGACTTGAACAGCCGTGCGCCGATTGGATCCATACCAACCATCGGCTCATCAACCACGAGAATGCGCGGATCATGGAGTAGCGCAGAGGCAACGACCAGTCGTTGCTTCATGCCATGCGAGTAGCTTTCCACGAGTTCATTACCCCAATCTACAAGGCTAAAGAAATTGAGTGACTCTTCGATACGATCGAGACAAAGCTGCGGAGGAACTTGGTAGAGTCCGCCGACAAACTCGAGAAATTCATGACCGGTGAGTTTTTCGTAAACATACGGACGATCCGGGACGAAGGCTGACATCGCTTTAGCTGCTAGTGGGTTCACGGCGAGGTCATGACCGCCAAGCACGACGCGTCCCGCTGTTGGCTTCAGCAATCCCATCATCATGCGAATCGTTGTGGTTTTGCCTGCACCATTCGGGCCCAGAAAGCCAAAAATTTCGCCTTCGGCGATCTTCAAGTTGAGGTCATGTACGGCAGTAAAACGGCCAAACTTTTTGTTGAGATGTTCGAGTTGGATCATGGTTCCTCACAAGGATAGCGATCAGCATTCAGCGTTCAGCGAGGATGGGCTTTGTGTCAAAGTGTAGATTCTGTTCTCCAGGTGCCTGGCTGACTGCTGACAGCTGAGAGCTATTGGTATGCGACAATCTCCATTCGTACTTGCCCAATAATCTTGAGTAATGCCATATGTTCTTCTGGTCCACCCTGAATAAACTTGATGTGCGTTGCATCGGCGGGGAATTGATTGAGGGCAGGGTCGACAGCGACCCATTGACCCAGCCACACCTCTGACCAGGCGTGATAATAAAAGGCTTCATCCATGTACACGACCCCCGCAGCGACACGGGAGGGAATTCCCGCTGAGCGAGCGAGAGCAGTGAACAATACCGCGTGTTCGTTACAATCCCCTTTTTTACTGCTCAATGCTTCGAGTGCGGTTGGAATACCGACGGTCGGTTCTTTATCGAGGGTGACGTAAATCCACTCAAGCAGTTTGTGGACTGCCCGTCGTGCATCCTGCTCTCCATTGAGGATCTGCTGGAGCTGTTCCTTAATACGTGGGTGATCGCTCTGCAGAAATGGCGTAGCCACCAGTTCTGCGGCTAACGTCGGATCACTCACTGGCAGCAGATAAGAGGAGAGGGTTACAAGGGATTCGTTTGAGATCGTTAATGTTCCGTCGCGATAGTCCTGGCGTGGTGGGAAGGCAAACAGCGCGGTTTCCGTCGGACCAGAAACGGTTAACCGCAGTTGTGTCACCTCGCGTGGGTTTGGAAGTGTATTGCGCACCGGAATTGCTACAGAGCTAACTAGATCGAGGGGGGTACTGTCAGACCAGCCATCGTTGAGTGCTTCGTGCTGACTCTCTCGTAAGAAAGTGTTTTTTAATTCGTATTTTCCGTCGTCACCATCCGCAGCGTGCGCCGGATACTGGCCAAGTACACCATAGCGTCACTGGAAACGGTGGTATGTTCGAAGTCCCGACACAAG
>VGTJ01000237.1 GCA_016874775.1 Deltaproteobacteria bacterium | reverse complement strand
CAATCATCGCCCACGAATAGCCGTCCGCTAATAATAAGAGGAGGTGGGCGCGTAAGCGCACGCGCTCATTGGCGCCTTTCCGATATTGCTCGAGCAACGCTTGGCGCTCCCGCTTGCTTATGCGAAGATGTTCCCCGTCCATCGCTTCACCTCCGTAGGCACTGACAAACTTTATCCATTTGCCATCCTAGGAGGTGAAGCACTTTCCGTCCAATGGGTTTTTATTTAGAATCTGAATCGTGCCAAGGCGAAGTGAAGGCATTCACCCAGGCCGCAGAACAGCAAGGTGGTATCAGACAAGGTAACGTCCATCGTGTCTTCAAAGTCATCAAGACCGAGATCCCACGTGAAGCACATCCTACCGGATGGCAAAGCTTGCTAGGGTACGAATTCTACGAAACAGATCGACTCACAGGGCGTGTCCGCGAGTTTGATCACTTACTGATGGGCAATCAACGTGACATACGATACTGGGAAAAGCTTGAAGACCTTGCTGACGACATCAGGAAAACTTTGCACCCCCTATCAGTCCCAACCGCACCACAAGTCCGAGGCTTGCTTGATTCACAGCCACCAGCCGATGCTGAACCAGCATCGGTTACCATCTCTTCTGGCATTACCGTCTATGTAGCCGAGACAACCTCTGACCTCAGTGCGGAACGGGACAACATCAAACGTGAATTACAGCAACGTGGTCACCGCATCGTACCGGACCAAACACTTCCCTTAAATGTGGCCGAACTTGAGCAGGTCGTTCGCAACTACCTTCAACAGTCCTCACTGGCAGTGCATTTACTAGGTGATCGCTACGGCACGGTACCAGAGGCAGAGCGGCGCTCGATACCGCACCTCCAGCTTGATCTCGCAACTGAACGATGTGGTCAAACAAATTTTACTCGGCTGCTGTGGCTCCCTCCAGGATTGCAGCCGACCGATGAGCGACAGCAGCAACTGATTACGTTGGTAAAGCAAGACTCGTTGCGCGGCTCTGAATTCCTGCAGCTCAAACTTGAAGATCTCAAGAAGCACCTTCATACAAAGCTGGCTCCTCCACCACCCGTCATCACCAATGGACATCAAGAGCAGGCACCAACCAAGGTCTATCTGATATATGCTGAACAAGACTATACCGAAAGCAAAACGCTCGATGACTTCCTCAATGATCGTGGCTATGAAGTACTGCAACCGCCTCTCGGGAGCGACGACCAGCAGTCCTTGCAGCAGTATCACCTCGACAACTTGAAGCTGTGCGATGCCGTGTTGATTTACCACGGACAGGCGTCGCCGATGTGGGCACAGGTGAAAATGCAAGACCTGCTCAAACTGCAAGGTCTGGGTCGCTCGCAACCGCTGTTGGCGAAAGCGTTGTATCTCGCTGCGCCATCAAATCCGCAAAAAGAACGCTTACGCTCACGCGAGGTCGTAGTCATCAAAGGTTACGACGGATTCAAGGCTGAGGTACTCGAACCTTTTTTGTCACGTCTTCAAAACGGACCACGAGTGGGATCATGAGCGACGTACAGCTGCAACAACTCGTGGAGATCGAACCACCGACGAACCCGTTTCCGGGCCTACGTCCGTTTGAGTTTCACGAAAATCACCTCTTCTTTGGACGCGAAGGCCAAAGTGAACAGTTGATTAGCAAGCTCGGTACCGCACATTTTCTCGCAGTAGTCGGCACCTCAGGTAGCGGCAAGTCGTCGCTGGTGCGTGCAGGACTGCTACCCGCGCTCTTTGGTGGATTGATGGGCACAAGCGGCTCGCGCTGGCGGGTGGCGATTATGCGGCCAGGGAACGACCCGCTTAGCAATCTCGCGCGTGCGTTGGATGCACCAGATGTCTTCGGTACGGTTGGGGCACCACCCTCGTTAGAACGACAAGTGATGACAGAGACGCTCCTACGCCGTGGTAGTCTCGGACTGGTTGAACTCACGCGGCAAGCGAAGCTTGCAACTGGAGAAAACCTTCTCGTCCTCGTCGATCAATTTGAAGAACTGTTCCGCGTTGAGCAAAGTACCGCCAGCCAAGAAACCGAGAACGAAAAAGCCGCGTTCGTCAAACTGCTGCTCGAAGCCAAAGCGCAACGCGACGTGCCTATTTATGTGGTCCTGACCATGCGTTCTGATTATCTCGGTGACTGTGCACAGTTCTGGGATCTACCAGAGGCGATCAATGACAGCCAATATCTCATTCCTCGCCTGACGCGCGACCAACGCCGTGAAGTCATTACTGGCCCAGTGGCAGTAGGAGAAGCGACGATTACTCCGCGCTTGGTCAATCGCATCTTAAATGACGTCGGTGATGACCCCGATCAGTTACCACTCTTGCAACACGCGCTGATGCGCACCTGGGAACAATGGCAAGCCGAGCAGCAACCGCACGCATCGCTTGACCTGCGCCACTACGAAGCGATTGGCGGTCTCGGACGTGCGCTCTCATATCACGCGGATGAAGCATACAACGAACTCTCACCTGCGCAACAAAAACTCGCGGAGCACATGTTTAAGTGCCTAACCGAAAAAGGCACCGATAATCGCGAAGTGCGGCGTCCGCAGACGGTGCGCGAGTTGTGTGAGGTCATCGAAGCTGATGAACAAGATGTGATTGCGGTCATCAACGTCTTTCGTCAACCAGGCCGTTCGTTTCTCATGCCACCTGCCGAGATAGAGTTGACCGCAGACTCTCTGATTGACATCTCGCATGAAAGTCTGATTCGCAACTGGCAAAAGCTCAAAACCTGGGTCGAAGAAGAAGCGCAGTCTGCAGCTATTTACAAACGTCTGGCACAAGATGCGGATCTCCATCGCCAAGGAAAAAGCGCGCTACTCCGTGATCCAGGGCTCCAGTTCGCTTTAGACTGGCAGGTCAAGAACAAACCAAATAACGCATGGGCCCAACGTTATCACAAAGAGTTTTCTACAACCGTAGAGTTTTTGCAGCAAAGCAAAAAAGCACGGCAACGTAAGTTATGGCAAACTCGCATTCTCATCAGCTTCCTTGGTGTCGCTTTTCTCTTTGCTTCAGGGCTAGCTTGGTACATCGACCAATTACGCAGCGAAGCGTTAGAGCAAAAGACTAAAGCCGAGGGGCGAGAGAAGGAGGCAATTGAGCAACGCTTGAGAGCCGAAACAAAAGAAAAAGAAGCGGACGAGCAAAGATTTCTTGCCGAGACACGTGAAAAAGAAGCACAAAGACAACGACAGATTGCTATTGTGCAGAGTCAAAAGGCTGAGGAACAGAAGACCATTGCTGAAGATCAACGCCGGCAAACCCTGGTACAAAAAAAAACTGGCCGAGACACAACGTAAGAACGCCGAGGAGCAAAAGCGATTAGCCGAAGACCAACGCAAGAAGGCTGAGAAACAACGAAAGCTGGCCGAAACGCAAGAGAAGACCAGTCGCAGTCTCACCTATGTCGCTAACATGAACCTCGCCTCCCAGACTTTTACCAGCGGTAACTCGGGACGCGGGAATGAAATACTCAACATGTATCTCCCTGAGGGGAACAACTCTGCAGATGCGCATTTGCGAGGATTCTATTGGTATCACCTATGGAAACTGCACCATCAGGAGAAAACCACGCTTACGGGCCATACCAACTTGGTGAATGCCGTAGCCTTTAGTCCCGATGGCCAGATCCTCGCCTCCGCCAGTAGGGATCAGACCCTCAAGCTCTGGGATGTCCGCACGCGCCAGGCACTCGCCACCCTCACAGGCCATACCAACGCGGTGATGGCCGTGGCCTTTAGGCCCGATGGCCAGACCCTCGCCTCCGCCAGTAGGGATCAGACCCTCACGCTCTGGGATGTCCGCACGCGCCAGGCACGCGCCACCCTCAAAGGGCATACCGACTCGGTGACGGACGTGGCCTTTAGTCCCGATGGCCAGACCCTCGCCTCCGCCAGTGACGATGAGACCCTCAAGCTCTGGGATGTCCGCACCCGCCAGGAACTCGCCACCCTCAAGGGGCATACCAAGGCGGTGGCGGACGTGGCCTTTAGTCCCGATGGGAAGACGCTCGCCTCAGGTGGTACGGATGAAACGATACGATTGTATGTCGCCGCGACGGATGAGGAAGTGGAACGGCAACGAAACAAGTAGTTCGGAGTCGAAAACTGTTCGGAGTGCGGAGTCTGGGAAAATGCGGAGGCTAAAATAGTTCGGAGTACGGAGTTCAAAAAGGAATCCGTTCACGATCCA
This sequence comes from Deltaproteobacteria bacterium, assembly GCA_016874775.1. Lineage (NCBI taxonomy): Bacteria > Pseudomonadati > Myxococcota > Myxococcia > Deltaproteobacteria bacterium. Next base: position 3,234 of record VGTJ01000237.1, on the reverse strand, counting down.
CCACGTGCCACCTCCGCAAGGTACGCACGGCAAATCGGCTTAAAGTCTTCAAACTCTTGGGCTGTGCGAAAGGCCAATGTATAGAGTGCGTCGAGGTCTCTCGCAAATATGACTTTTCCTTCTTTCAACACACGATGGCGGACATAGAGGGGAAGCTGTTGGAATACGTGGACATCAAGGTCGTTCCCCTGCAGGTATGCTAACTTCTTGCGCGACAGCGTGAGCGAGTCGTATTTACCCGACTGGAGAAATACACACACATCCACGTCTGAACCCGCAGTTTGCTCACCACGAGCAACGCTACCAAACAGCAAGACAGCGAGAACCTCACTATCTTCTCGGGCTTTGCTGAGGAGTTGCTCAAGTTGTTTGTCTGCCACCGGCATGCGTATGGGGGTACCACGGGCTCCATAACCAGGCAAGCCGGGCTTCTCCATCGCTTCGCCGGAAACGCTACGCCCTTCGACTTAGTACCGTGCGCACGAAATACGCAGCGAGTTGGCAGTGCCGTCATTCCGGGCGAGCAACGCGAGACCCGGAATCCAGGCGGCTTCACCCATAGCCCGTGCCGAATGCACCTGGATGCCAGCTTGCGCTGGCATGACGACGCTGGCCTCTCGGCCGCAGAACTCGACACGTAATTACTGCGCATTATACTTAGCTCAGGACAGGCTTATTCCGGCCTACGAGCTGATACGATCAGTCAGATTGTCCAGCATACCTAGAGTCGCTATTGTATACCTCTAGAAAGACGTTGCTACGATGAGGTGTTTATGCGTACCGGAGGAACACTGAAGCGACGGGCCTTTTTTGTCGAAGATGAAATGTTGGAACGTGCCAAAAAAGCGCTTGGGGTAAAAACGAAGGCTGACGTGATTCGCTTGTCGATAGAACGTGTCGTCGAGATGGACGAATTCTGGCGCTTCATGAAGAAGAGCCGTCGTGCCGTACAGCCGGGGAGTTTTGATGCGCTCTGAGCGCCAGAGCAGTGTGGCTCTTTTGTCAGAACGCGCTGCGACATCATCATGCCCATCGCTATCCTCGATACCAATATCTACATCGGTCATTGGGAACATGGCTTGTACGAAGAGACGTTGAGTGATGTTCGGCAAGCACATCTGGTTCGCCATTCTGCCGTTGTTCTTTCAGAGTTACGCCGAGGGGCTCGGACACGCGAAGCCCAACGTCAGGTAACAGCGTTGTTCCGTATTGCGCGTATGCGCTGGGAACCCACAGCCGCAGACTGGTGGGAAGCTGGTAAATTAGTTCGCGAGATCGGAGACGCGCAAGACTGGGAACATCACAAACGACGAGAGTTTCAGAACGACGCCCTAATCGCCCTCACCGCTCGTCGACATGGCGCAATCGTGGTCACTGACAATCAGTCAGATTTTAATCTGCTTGCGCGAGCAGTGGGGATTCAATTATTGGCGGCTAAGTGAGTGGTGAACAATATGGTTGCGGTCACTGTTCGACGGAATTGGGTCTTAGAAGCTGTTGAAAAACCCTTCGACAAGCTCAGGGTTAACGGAGAAAGACAAAGTGCAAAGAGAGATTTCCCGTACGTACTGAGCTTGTCGAAGTACGGTTTCGCTTTCTGGAACGGCCTCTGAGGAATATATCAACAGCTTCTTAGCCGGTTGGCACCCGCCTACGGATTTGTGAGCAGGGTCACGCCGGAAACGCTGCGCCCTTCGACTTGGCTCAGGACAGGCTTATTCCGGCCTACGTTCCGGCTGTCTTCCCCCTATAGCCTCAAGCCTAAAGCCTATAGCCTCTTTTCTCCCTCACCGTTGACAGAACAAGCCCTCTACCGCTATGCCCTTGCGTCAGAGGGTTTTGTAATGAAGCAATTCCATACTGAACGTGAACAGAAGTTTCTCGACCTGGCAGCAACCCTGGCAGATGAATTCGCGCCGCGCGCGGCGAAGTATGATGAGGAAGCAGCATTTCCGTATGAGAACTACGCGCGACTGCGTGAGAGTGGTTATTCGATTCTTACCATACCAGCAGAACTCGGTGGGCTCGGCGCGACAATGTTGCAACGCATCAAAGCGCAGGAACGGTTGGCGCAAGGCTGTGGTGCAACGGCGCTGGCTATCAACATGCACTTTAATGTGTTGGGTATTTTGATTGATTTGTACCGCGTCAAGAAGGAGCCCAGGGCTGAAGCGAAGCTGCGACAAGTCGTGGAAGGCCGCTTGATCTGTGGCGGTACAGGCTCAGAGCCCGATAATGCCGCGTCTGTCTTACGCCCACGCACGCTTGCCGAAAAAGTCGATGGCGGCTGGATTGTCAATGGCCGCAAGATCTTCGGTACGCAAAGTATCGCGATGGATCTCTATTTTGCCGAAGCGACCTGGGAAAACGGACCAGATGGACCAACAATCGTTACGTTCTTCATCCCTCCCAAAGAGTCACCCGGTGTGAACTTTAAAGACGACTGGTACACCATGGGCATGCGCTCGACACAATCGCGTAATGCCGAGTTGAAGGATGTGTTCGTGCCTGAGTCGGCGGTAGTGTTGCAACGTCCGGTGTTTACGCGTGGCGGTGTCACGAATCTCTTTGTCCGCGCGCCCTTCACTATTGGTGCACCGTATATCGGCATTGCCGTCGCCGCCCGCGACTGGACAGTTGAGTTCATGCGAGAGCGTCCGCGTTTTCCGCATAAGAAGCCGATGAGCCATCTGCCGAGTGTGTACAACAAAGTTGGTGAAATGGAAGTGTTGATTGAGACGGCTCGTGCAATGATGTGGAAAGCTGCGGCAGAGGTTGAGACCGAAGAGCCGCGTAGCTGGGCGCGGAAGAGTGTCGCCGCTCGCATGATAGCGATCGAGAATTCTGTCCGTGTTGTTGATTTGGCTATGCGCGCCGTTGGTGGCGTGTCATATTACAAGCGCTTCCCGCTCGAACGCTTTTTCCGCGATGTGCGGGCTGGGCTCTTTCATCCGTTTGATAGTGATGAGACGTTGGAGTTTCTTGGCAAGAGTGCGTTTGGGATTTCGATGATGGATGAGGATGGGATTTGGGCGTAGGCTGTACTGCGAGACAGGCTAGCAATTGGCTTGCTCATCACCCTCACCCTAGCTCTCTCCCTAGAAGGGCAATGGTATTAAGTTAAGCCACGACCTTGCGGATGTGGGTTCCTTCTCCCACCGGGAGAAGGTCAGGATGAGGGGATCGAAAAGCCAGCAGCCTTATATTTCATCCCCTCACCCTAGCCCTCTCCCT
>VGTJ01000236.1 GCA_016874775.1 Deltaproteobacteria bacterium | reverse complement strand
GTCGCCCGCGTTCATCCAGCTCTTCGACCAGACTTCGATACTTAGACCGAAGCCAGCACACAATGGTCTCGTCTCTCATCCCTGCTCTTGTGCAGAGGCTCTCCACTCCGGTCAATCACTATTGCGGTAAGTTGTTTCCTGCCACCGCCTTAGATTGCTTCACTTATTCCGGCTTACTTTCGGTGAAGGCCGATTGAGCCGGTACATTTCAGAGCACGGGCAATTACTGCCCGTGCTCTGTCAGTTTCTACACCCCAGCCTCAACTGCCTGTACGCCTGGTCTGTAGTTGGTGTAGACCAACACTGGAATCTTGAGATCGCCCAGATGTCTGTCGATAAGTGGTTTGACAGCCTCCCACGCTAAGCGTCCGACGCCTGTTGCCAGCCGCGGGAGTGCAAGACTGGTAATCTGCTCCTTCTCGACTTCGTGTCGTAAACGACGGAGACAATGGTTGACGTTCTCGACTGTTGCACGTCCAGGACGTGCACCATGCTCAAACCCACCCTCCTGGGTCAGTAAGGTGAAGATGCGTTTTCCTGATGTTCCCCACGTCCAGATTTCTCCAGGTTTAGGATGGGTTTGATTCGCATAGTGATGATAATCCTTATGCAATGCTGGCCACTGTTCGCGTAATGCCCGTGCTAGCCCTTGGTCAAAGGGATCATTGGGGGCAATGCCGTGTGCAAGGGCGTGAGCTTTGGTGAGTAAGATGTCGCCTGTGACTTCATGGATCATGCAGCGGCTCCTTGGATAGAGGGTTACTTGTAGTTCATTTCAATGACGCTGAAGGATGGAAAGGTGTCACTCCGGGCGAGCAGCGCGAGACCCGGAATTCAGAAGTCATAACCAGAGGGCAGTGTTGTATGCTCCTGGATTCCCGCCTGCGCGGGAATGACGTTCCTTTCGTTCTCCTGAAAAACTCCATTAATGGAGTGCTACGACATCAAACGGAAGCCAACCTTCAACTTTACTTGGAACTCACTCACTTTGCCGTTCTGGATTGCCCCGCGCGCTTCGACGATTTCGAACCAGTCGAGATTTTTCAAAGACTGACTGGCACGACCAATGGCAGTCTGTACCGCATCTTCGATTGAGGTTGACGATACACCGACGATTTCGATCAACTTATACGTCTTTTCCTGCATAACGTTCTCCTCTTATGTCTATGGGACGATTATGGGTTGAAAGCGAACGACTAGTTCTCTGCCCAGGCACGCAGTTCCTCACCGCTGAGGTAACGAAAGCCGACGTCGAGCGTCACCTGATATTGACTCACTTTGCCATTGGTGATGGTACCGCGGACATTTTTGAGTTCGAACCAATCCAATGCTTTAAGAGTCTGATGCGCTCGCGCAATGGCGTTATTCACAGCCTGAGAGATTGAGTTGTCGGCCACTCCGACAATCTCCGTGATGACGTACGTTTTATCTTCCATAGCGCTTCCTCCTCATCGGTACGGACGTGCACAGGTCATGCCGCCTAAAACGCAGGGATTTATGAAATAATGAGCCGAGTTTTCGCAAAAATAGGAATCATGGGCGAGCGGATTCCTAAAAATGAGAAGATAGTTAAGCGCCCTTGCACTTTCATGAACCGCGGCATACTTTTGTCACCCAAGAGGGATAGCCACAAGGAGAAGAATAGTTTCCTCCTACCGGTAGTACCTGATTTTCCTCATGCGCACCCGTAGCTCAATGGATAGAGCGCCGGGCTTCGAACCCGTCGGTTGGGAGTTCGAATCTCCCCGGGTGCGCTCCCTTTATCCCCAGATACGCTAACACTCCATGAAACGTTTCCTTGAGCACTTCCGTACCCGACCAGCAGACGAGAACGCTGCCGCGACTTCTGCTCCACCTCCGCCAGCTGTCTCTGTGACCCGCTCCCAACCAGAGCCACAACTGCCACTACTTGCTCGGCCACGTAATAATTACATCATCGTTATTCTGGATAGTTGCCGGTATGACACGTTGGTCACTGCGGCACCACGTACACTGAGTCGCCTTGGCACCATTGAACGGCGCTGGAGTTATGCGTCGTGGACCGCGCCTTCGCACTACAATCTGTTGATGGGATTGCTGCCGCACTCCAGTCCACAACACGTGTACGCCTCGGAGTACTATAAGCGCGATTTCCTCAAATATAACGAACGGCTGGGAACTGAGCAGATTGAGTTTAAGAGCTTCATTCCGCACTTGTTCTTACCGACGCTGCTTAAACAGAAACTTGGCTACCGCACGCATGCACTCGTATCACTGCCGGTGTTGAATCCGGCCACACCGATCAATCGTGACTTCGATATGTTCACCCTCATGCCCAAACACAACGATATGGCAGCGATGCTCGATCGCCTGACCTTCGCGCCCGACCAGCCGTCATTCTATTTGTTGAATGTTGGAGAAACGCACTACCCCTATGCGCTTCCTGATGAACCCGAGAATCAGTGGCCACGCATTCATGGCGTTCACGGTGTCTTCAAACATCTTGATGATGCGGTAGTTGGCGGCAAACTCGTCGAAGCTGAGGATGCCGTGCCACAATTCTTCGATCAGACAAAACTCGATCAACTTCGCCAACGGCAGCTCGATGCCGTGCGTTATCTTGATGAGGTGTTTGCGCGCTTGTTCGATACTGTCCCGGCTAACACCTATATCACTGTGACAGCTGATCACGGGGAGTTATTCGGTGAAGAAGGATACTTTGGTCATGGTCCCATCAACCATGAGAAAGTCTACGAAGTCCCGTTCGTGGAAGGGAAAATCCGCTAGTCACGCGCTGCCACCCACGCGAGGAGCTTGGTGAAATACGTACAAATCCTTCTTGGTATCGCGATTAGTGTGGTGAGTGGGTACTACGCGCTTCACGATGTGGAGTGGGCAAAAGTGCAAGTGGCCCTTGCGCGAACCAACTTGCTAGGATTGTTACCTGCGTTAGGGATGCTGGTGGTGTTTTTGTCTCTCCGTGCATGGCGCTGGAAACTCTTTGTGACCCCAGTCCAAGCCGTGCCCTTTCGGCCTTTCTGGTCGGCAACGTGGATTGGCTTCATGGCGAACGATGTACTGCCGCTGCGAGTTGGCGAGGTTATTCGCCCATACGCCCTCGCTCAGCTAGCCTCGCTTCGTCTCAGTACTGCAGTAGCAACAACAGTTTTGGAGCGAGTGTGGGATACCGTAGCGGTTGCCATTATTCTTGTGGCGACGCTTTCTGGTATTCCTCTCCCCGACTGGTTGCAGCGTGCCAACTTGATCATCTTGAGCCTGTGCGGGGTGGTGCTGGGGGGAGGTTGGTTATTGGTACGACAAGGAGAAGCTGCCTTTACCAGATTCCCGCCTCGCGTTGCGGCCGTTATGCGAAATTTTTCGAGCGGCTTTGCCGCATTACAGAGTGTACCGCAAGTAATCGGAGCACTCTTGTATTCTCTGGCCATTTGGCTTGCTCTTGGGGGGTACTATTGGATCTTGCTGCATGCCTGTGGTTTTTCTTTGCCATTGCAAGCTACGTTTGTCGTTTTGATCTTCACCGTATTTGCTGCTGCCATTCCTGCCGCTCCCGGCTTTCTCGGAACTTATCAAGTGGCAATGGAACTGGCCCTGCAATTTTATGCTGTGCCGAAAGATGAGGCGCTTGGTTTTTCCCTCATCGCGCATGCGGCGCAGTATTTCCCCATCGTCATTGTTGGGTTGATCGAGTTGTTCCGTTCTGGCCTGCCTCTCTGGCCCTCGCAGTTAGGCAAGGCAGCGTCAGAGCAGTCTCCTTCTTAGCAGCTGTTGATACATTCCGCAGAGGCAGTGCAAAAAACGAAACCGTGCTTCGACAGGCTCAGCACGAACGGGGTATCTCATACCTTTTTCAGTTCTGTTTCCGTTACCCCTGAGCTTGTCGAAGAGTTTTTCAACAGCTTCTTAACCGGAGTTAACAGGAGGTCAGCAGCGCCTGTGCTTCATGCAGGTCGGCACTGTCTTGTTCGTTGCTCAATCGTTCGTAGAGTGGGGTCAGGAGATGCCGAGAGCGATCTCCGTTACCTTGCTGCTGCCACAGGCGACTGAGGCGAATAGCGAGACGGAACTCCAAGGCCCTGGCCTGCTGAGCGCGAGCGAGTTCAAGGGCTTCGAGAAAACATTGCTCTGCTGCTGATGCCTGGGTGCTAGGAAGGGGAGAGCCGAGACTTTTGACGTTAGACTCTGGACTCTTGTCTTTCCTGGTCCCTAGCCCCCAGCCACGCGTCCCTTTTTTTCTGTAAATTTCGCTTTCTGATGCCAGGAGGAGTTCCCCTTTGATGCGGCATAGCTCTATCTGGGGAATCCGTTGCCCGCGTGTGCGGGCGAGGGGTATTCCTTCGGCTAGGGTCTGAAGACACTCTGTTGTTTGTCCCGCGATCAGTTGCGCTTCCGCCAGGAGCGCAAGAAAGTAGGCGTGCCACAAGACTGCGCCAGTCGCTTGATACGCAGCACATCCCTGGCGAATTTGCTCGATCCCCTCTCGCCCTTCCGTCTGCATGGCACGCGCCCACCCATACTGGACAGTGCTGCAGGCAAGACAGTACGGAAATCCTTTCTCGGCTGCCAAGGTCATTGCCGTGGTTGCCATTGCTTGGGTGGCGAGCAGCGCTCGTCGTATCTGGTACATCGCTGCGATATGGCAGCGAGCCAGAGCTAAGCTGTAGTAGTGAGCCTGTTCCTCTGCCAAGGCCAGGGCATCGTCTGCTTGGGTACGTGCGAGCGTAGTTTCTCCTTGATACGAGAGAATGACAGCGAGTGATGAACGGGCGAGGACTCCAGGGTTATCGACAAAATCCGTCGAGTGCTGAGGCGTTGAATTGCTCATCGAAAGAATGTTCTCGTAGTGCTGCCGCGCAGCTGAGAGATCGCCCTGCCAAAAGAGCGTAGAACCAAGCGCGTTATGAGCCAGCGACACATACTGAGGGTCTGGTGTCGTCTCGGCGACTTCTAACAATTGGTGAGCCTGAACCAGCGCCGTCTGAAGTTCAGCGCGAACGTGAGAAAACCCCCAGAGGCCGAGCAGCACCGGGAAGGGCTGGGCGGTGCTGCTCGCATGTTGCCACAGCGCATGAGCACGGGCATAGGTACGTTCGACCACCACCGAAGCATAGCCATGCGTTGCCGTGAGTGCCGTACCTAAGGCACTGCAAATCGCAATTTCTTGCTGGACGCGATCCTCTGAAGTTGGAGTGCCTTTGAGTAATTCGAGACCGACGGTGAAATGTTCGATCGCTTCACGGTAGGCATAGCGCTGCAAGGCGGTTTCTGCGGCGTGCCGTCGGTACTGCACCGCGCGGCGAAAATCGCGTCCCCGTTCGAAATGCATGGCCAGTTCCACTGCAATCTGCTCGGCCTGAGTTCCATACGCGGCTTCTAGTTGTTGACCGATGCGGGCGTGCACGTGGGTTCGTTTTCCGGCAGGCATGCGTTGATAGAACACATTCTGATAGAGCGAATGGATAAAGGTGTATTGCTGAGCGAGGGTGCCGTCGGGCCATTCACTGATGCCCAGCGAACGTAAGAAGTGAAACCGACGTGTCATCTGGGTGTAGTGTTCTTCGACGGTCGGAATCGGGCTGTCGGTTGCCGCGGCGACAGCCGCAGCGGAAAATTCCGTGCCGACGGCACTCGCGACTTCAAGAAGGTGTTGTTCATCAGGCGCAAGGCGCTCGATCTGCATTTCGATCAATTGTTGTACGTTGGCGGGAACGATCGTGTGAATATCTGTGTTTGCAGCAAGGAATTGCCACTGGCCAGCCTCTTGGCGGAGGGCGCCCTGGGCAATGAGATATTCAACAATATTGAGCATGAACAGCGGATTGCCCTCGGTGCGTTGGTATAACGCGTGTGCCAACGTGGGAAGAAAGTCAGCCGAGGGAAAACGTTGAGTGAGATAGGCAAGGACAGCCGCTTCATCCAAACATCCTACCGCGATGGTGAGGGATTGTCGGTGCGTCGAAAGTTCACGTGTCAAACCCGGCAACGGATGCCAACTGTCTGTGACAAATTCTGGACGATAGGTACTCAAGACTAGAAGCCGACTTTGCTGAGCACGCCGGGTGAGAAAAGCGAGGAGATCGAGTGTGGCTGAGTCACTCCAGTGTACGTCTTCGATGACGAGCACTAACGGTCTTTCCGCGGTCAAGTGTTCCAATACTTCAGCGAACTCTCGCAGCATGCGATCGGACGTGGTTCCCCCTAAAGAGCGACGAAGACGTTTGAGTTCGGTCGCAGAGATGAGTGACGGCATGTGGACCAGCCACATGGACGCGTACTGCCGGAGCCTAGCGACGAACCGTTCATTGCCCGGGAGACGACACAGACGCTCAAGGGCATCGAGGATGGGAAGGTAGGGCTCGACAGGACCATAGTGTTCAATGCACTGTCCAGACACGACCCAAAACCGTGGATCAGCAGCTACCTCGGCAAGAAACGCCTCGACAATTGCGGTCTTTCCTATGCCCGGTTCTCCTGTGAGGAAGACAGTTTGTCGATTCCCTTGCAGGAGGGAAGATAACAGTGAGTGAAGTTGGGATAGGATCGCTTCTCGTCCAACGATAGTCGAGGCGAGAGACTTGAGGTGAGAGGTTAGTGAGGAAGGGGAGGTGACCTGAAGTTTCCAGCCTTTCGTCTCCTCTTTTCCTTCGATCTGTGATTTTTGCCTCCTGGCTCTTTCTTGTTGACGTTGAGTAGTGCGTTTTGTCCTGTGAGCGTTTTCCGTCGCTGCACTTGCTATCGCACCGATGAATCGATACCCACGCCAGGGGATCGTTTCGATAAAGCGAGGAATCTGCGCTTCATCGCCCAAGGCCTGTCGTAAGCGGCGGATCATCACTTTGAGTGCAGCGTCACTGACGTACACCTCCGGCCAGACCGCATTCAACAACTCCTCTTTAGTGACGAGTTGCCCTGGACGACCCATGAGGTGGCGGAGGACGAGAAACGCTTTCGGCGTGAGCGGGACGTTCCGTCCGCCCAGACGTAGACACTGGTTGATGGTATCAAGGTGCAGAGCTGTCGCCGGTGAGGATTTTCCAGGTCTCATAGTCCGTTGTTACCAAAATGTAACCAAGAATTTACCGTTTCGTTATGACTTATCCGGAAAACTCCGGCTATTGCAATCTGGGCAAATGGCCGGGAGTAGGCGGCGTTATAACACAGAGGGCAACAAGAAGAGAAGCCGTCGTGGGGAAAAAAAAGAAATTTGGCAAATTCCGGCAGCCCAGATGCTGACCGAGAATGCAAGGAGGGCAAATTATGCGGAGGCGTCGATACAGTCTTCTAGGTGGGTTGTTGACCTGGGTGACCCTGGGGGTGCTCTCTACCCATCCCTGTAAAGGTCGGTTGACTACCGTCGCATCGCCAGAATCCGCGCAGTCGATACGTGCGTTTGTTTTTTGCCACTCAGTTTGTGAGGTACTGGCTTCTTCGGCCCGCGTTTGG
>VGTJ01000235.1 GCA_016874775.1 Deltaproteobacteria bacterium | reverse complement strand
ACAGGTCTCCGACGATGAGTTTCAAGCGCTCAATATCAAACCCGGTAAGTTTCATGGCGATTGGAACTATACGCTTCTTCCTCGCTCTTAATCGGTAACTTAATTCTTGCCCATGCCTAACTGCACTACTGCCCGCTGCCGAATTTGCTCATCCACACGCTACAATGTGGGGGTTGAGTGAAAGTGATTCACGCATCTCTAACCTTGATCTGCGCTGCCTCAAGATGGAGTTTTTTTACTTGCCGGCATATCGAGACCTTCCACCAGAAGAGCAACGAGCAGCACGGCAGAAGTATCTCGATGTCTGTGATCAGATTATGTTTCACCTGCTGGTTGTGAAACGCCCGATCGACGAAGCCGAGGTACAGCAGATAGCAGCACAGATGCACTGCTATGATCCGCCGTTTACGCAGATTCGCCGACTCCGCGAGTCGAATGAGCGTCAGGAACAACACGTGCGCATCTTGCCAGAGACGGTAGCAAAACGGGATGCGGAGTTAACCGACCTCCGCACGGTTCTTGATACTCGGGAGAAGGAATGGCAGGCGACACTCGAAGTGACACAGAGTGAATTGCAAACGGTCCGCGCGGCTGCTGAGCAAGAGTTGCAAAATTTAAGGACGGAAAAAGAAGAACAAGAGGAAGCCCGGAAGAGAACGGTGCGCGACCTGGCACAGGTGCAGAGTTCCTTGGTGACCAGCCAACAGACTACTACCTTGCGTGGGGTAGAACTGGAACATACGCGTGTCCAAGTGGCGATGCTGCAGCAACGACTCGGGCGTGTTGGACAGTACCAGCAAAGTGCTGTGGCTGAGTTGCGATCCTTTCGACGTCATCGCGAAAATCGCTGGCGGACTCGCTTTCGCCCGGGTGGTGATCTCCGTGACCAGATTGCCCCAGCCTTTCAGCAACTCAAAGATGACAGCTTGTTATTTACTCGTACGCTGAAGGGCTTTCGGCTCCAACCGAGCACTGATCTGCAAGCGGTGCCGTTCCTTGCGTATCCGTTAAACGTTCCTCGTCCTGGGCTCAGTGGCGTACTGTTGGCACCAGTCCTCGATTTTCCTGTCGAAGAAGGACGCTTTGGTATCGAGATTGTTTCGCCAGCGAATGCGATTGTTGCGCAGGTCGTGGTTCCATTTACTGAGGTCGATGTACAGGTACCGACGTCCTTTCGCTTTGCACCGATCAACGATTCTCACCAAGGTCGGTTCTGGTTACGAGTGTTTGTACGTGATGCGACTGACCCGGTCCGTATTTTCGAGTGGCGCAAGTATCGCTACGGTGGTTTTGGTTCGTTGCAGACCCGCGCCTTCTGCGGTTTTCTCTTTACGTGACGAGCTATGACCAGCACGCTGCCCCGGGTCTTAGCGATCTTGCCGAACCTGATTCCCTCAACAACTTTGACGGTCGTGAAACCGCTACTTGCTTTGCAGCAAGCTGGACATATCCGTCTTGACCTCACGCTTGAAAGTTGGCTTTCTCCTCGCCAGCTTGCCGCCGCTGATGTTCTGGTGTATAGTCGCAACATGCTCGCGATATATCGAGCGGCGTTAGATGCTGCGCGTACATGGGGAAAACCCTTCATTTACGACATCGACGATAATTTGTTCGAGCTTCCTTCTCTGTACCAACAGGATGTCTTCCAGCTTCACGAGCAAAGTATCGCGCTGTTAGACGAATACCTGAGTGCGGCAGCTCTGGTGCGTGTGTATGCAGCACCAATGCAAGAGCGCGTGCAAAAGCTGAATACGCAAGTCGTTCGCGTCGACGGGCCAGTTGACTGGAACCTGGTCCCATCAGCACCTCCCGTGCGTGATACTCGGCGAGTACGGATTGTTTATGCAACCAGTCGTGTGACCCAGGATGACCTGGCCTCTGTGTTCCTTGAAGCCATACAAAAGATCCTGGCAGTCTACCATGATCGCGTGGCGTTTTACTGCTGGGGGTATCATCCACCGGAATTGCGTGCGAATGCCAATGTCCACTTTCTTAAGTATGTCGATAATTACGACAAGTTCTTTCGTCGCTTTGCGCACATGGGATTTGATATCGGGCTGGCACCGCTTCATGATGAGGTTTTCTATCGCTCAAAGACGAACAACAAATTTCGTGAATATGCTGCATGTCGTATCGCTGGTGTCTATTCCGACGTTGATGTCTATGCTTCGTGTATTGAGCATGGCGGCACGGGGCTACTCGTCGAGAATACCGCGCAGGGGTGGTTTGAAGCGATCGCGCGGTTGGTTGACGATGCTGCGCTGCGTACCCGGATTCAGCAACAATCCTATACCTACGTTCGTACGCACTACAGTCTCGAGAAAACCCAACAAGAGTGGCTGGCTCAGATTCAACAGGTCCTCCAGTTACACCGTGCACAGATGAAGAACGAGGTGACCGTGGAGCCGCGCATGCAGCCGTCCGTAGTAGACTCCGCTGGTGGATCACGATCGGTACCTCCTCTTCTTCCTGGAGCGGTGGGACAGCTGGCGCAGGGAGGATGGCGATTTATCCACGGACTTCGACAGGGTGGCCTTGCGACTGCCAGGCGAAAATTTTCTTGGTTTACTCGCAACCTCCGGGCACAGCTCTATCTGAAATGGCTCGTTTCTCTCGCACGAACCTATTCCGCCTCTGCGCGCTAAGGTCTCACCACGTATGACACTCCGTGCTTGCTGGACTCGCCCTTTGCCGACTGCCCCCTCGTTGTTCTCCGGCCTGATCGGATTCGTGCTTGTCGTTGGACCTTTCCTCCTCTGGGACTTCATTCTCCCTATCCCGCTGGTTACGCATGTGGCAACTGCCTCTGCTTCTATGCTTCAGTATTTTCGCGAGTTCTTCTTCACCTGGGTGTTTGTTGTTTTTGTTGGAACCGTTTTGCTGCTTGAATGGCGCATCCCTGCCGACAAGAATCAATCACCTTTTTCGCTGGGTCTCTTCTACGACACAGGGGGGACCCTCCTCGTCTTCAGTTACTCATTCTTTATTTTGACGTTCTTTCTGCAGGGTGCCTTTCTCGCCCTTGATCACTGGGCTCCCTTCCTCCGTTTGGTTGATCTCAGTGCTCTTCCATCACCGATACGAGAACTGGTGGCCTTTTGCCTGATCGACCTTGTTCGCTGGCTAGGCCATTATCTTCGTCACACGATTCCGTTCTTCTGGGAGTTTCACGCAATGCATCACTCACAGAGAGAATTGAACCTCTTTAGCGAATTTCGCCTCCATCCAGGCGAGTTGATTATCAGTCACATGCTTGTGCTCTTCCTTCTATATATGTGTCAGGTCTCGCCGCACACGATTGTCGCGCTCCAGATCTGCGAAAAATGGTTCCTGATGCTCCTCCATGCCAATGTACGGACCAACTTCGGCCTCTTTGGGTATGTCTTCGTTTCCCCGCTTTCGCATCGCCTCCATCATTCGTGCCTCCCTGAGCATGCCAATAAGAATTTGGGCGTTTCTTTGAGTATCTGGGATCGGCTGTTTGGCACCCATCAAGAACCTGTCAGCGAGGACAGCCTGCGCTGCGGTGTGTCAGGATATCCTGTTGAGCAAGACACTCCTTGGACACCCTTTGCCGTGGTGTATGTGCGACAGTTTTTGTATCCTCTTTCTCGAGTGGTGCCAGGATTTTCTTTTCGCCTGCTCTCTTCGTACAGCTTGCGCTCATGAGGTGATTATACTACCGTAGCCCCATCCACGATGATGTTTGGCGTTGGCATTCCAGAATTAGTTGTCATTTGCCTTGTGGCTCTAGTGATCCTAGGGCCGAAACAGCTTCCCGAAGTCGCGAAGTTTCTTGGCAAGGCGCTGGGAGAATTTCGCAAGGCAACCGACGAGATCTCTACTGAGTTCAACAACGCGAAGTCGATGTTGGAAGAAGAGATTCGTCAAGCCGAACGAGCAACCCAGGAAGAGAAACCAGCAACGGCACAAGGTGACGAAAAGCAATCACCGGCGGCGTCGACGGAGTCGAGTGTTGAGCCAACCTTGAAGCCACCAGAATTCACCGTCGCACAAGGCAAAAAGGAGTCATCGACAGGAGAAGCGTCGTAAGATGGCCCCTGACGATCGGACGATGCCGCTCCTGGGCCATTTGGAAGAATTGCGCTGGCGGCTGGTGAAGTCGCTACTGGCAATTGCGGTCGCCTTTATCCCCTCATTCATGTTCGTGACGACACTCTTTGCGTTTCTGTTGCAACCGTTACATCAACTTCCTGATCCACCACCAGTTGTCGGGCTTGCACCTGCAGAAGCCTTTTTCGCCAAACTCAAAGTGGCATTTATTGCCGCAATTTTCGCCGCGCTTCCGGTCATCTTTTATCAGCTCTGGCAGTTTGTCGCGCCAGGTTTATATCAACATGAGAAACGCTATGTGTTTCCCTTTGTGCTGTTTGGCAGTTTCTTTTTTCTCCTTGGTGCAGGTTTTTGCTACCAGGTGGTATTGCCAGTGGCATACGGGTTCTTTCTTGAAGAATATAAAACGATCGGAGTGCAAGCGACGCTGCGGATCAGCGAGTATTTTAGCTTCACCTCGCGTATGTTGTTGGCATTCGGTGTGACCTTCGAATTACCAGTGCTGGCATTTTTCTTTGCGCGCGTGGGGATCATCACTCACCGTACGTTGCTCGACTTTTCCCGCTATGCAGTGGTGGGAATTTTCATCATGGCAGCGGTGCTGACTCCCGGGCCGGACGTGGCTTCTCAACTTTTACTCGCCGGACCTCTGCTCCTGCTTTACCTCGTCAGCATCGGTGTGGCATACATGTTCGGTAAACGAGAGGCAATGAGTGAAGCATTGAGCGTGAGGAGTGAAGAATGAAAATTGAGGCTATAGGCTACAGGCTGTAGGGCTGCTCTCATCTTCCCCTTTAGCCTGTAGCCTATTCTTCACTCTTTACTGTTTCCATCAGCCAATCATCCTGATCCTGCGGGGTGGGAATCTCGTACCATTCCATGTCTTCACGTAGGGATTGTAATACTGCCCACATATGGTCAATCGAGTCAGGCATCGCTAAGATTGCAACCGTCGCCTTTTTTCGGTCGATGGTGCGTACAATACCGATGCCTTCGTACGATTCGATAACGAACTTGAGCAGCGCAATATCTTCACGCTGAATGCGGAGATAAATTTCAATCAAGTCCATAGAGTGCATTTCTATCAGTGAATCTCTGAAGCTGCGAGAGCGAGCGTTCCCTGTTATGCATACGTGTCTAAAGGGAGGAGTGTCAGCATGACGAAAACGCGAACGGACTTCCCGGAAGTAGCGCAAGAACTGCAGTCGCAACCACACGAAATCCTGCACTTTGGCACTTGCCGACTCGACCCTCAGAATGAGCAATTGTGGCGGGATCAGCAGGCTGTGCGACTGACAGGCAAAGCGTTCGCGGTCTTG
Organism: Deltaproteobacteria bacterium; assembly: GCA_016874775.1. Lineage (NCBI taxonomy): Bacteria > Pseudomonadati > Myxococcota > Myxococcia > Deltaproteobacteria bacterium. The sequence goes on along the minus strand of VGTJ01000235.1, from coordinate 2,300 downwards.
CGTCATTTGGCATCGCGCCCGAGCCAGCTAGTGTCCAAGCGTGAATTATTGCGTGCTGTGTGGGCAGATACGGTCGTGAGTCACAGTACCCTGACTTCATGTATCAAAGAGTGACGTAAGGCCTTAGACGATGATGCCAAAGCACCACAGTATATTGAGACGGTCCATCGGCGGGGGTATCGCTTCATCGAGGTAGTTGTCAGTAGTCAGCATTCAGGAGTCGGTAGTAAGGAAGAGGCGAGTGGCTTGGGGATTGAGGCTGGTTCTTCCTCCCCACACGCCTCTAGTCCCAAGCCCCTAGGCCCAAGTCTTGTTGGTCGTGATTCTGAGATTACCCAACTTCACCAATGGTTTGAGCAAGCGCGCAGTGGTCAACGACAGATTGTGCTGGCGACTGGTGAAGCCGGAATCGGGAAACCGCGTTAGTCGAAACGTTTCTTCGGAGTCTAGAGTCTAGAGCCCAGAGTCCAGAGTCAGAAAATCAAAAAAGTCGAGAAACCAGGAGACAAGAATTAAAGACCAGAGACTGGACAGTGAACTCTCCCTCACGAGCCCGCAGCCCCCAGCCACTAGTCCCTGAGGAAGGGATGTGGTTGGGGAAGGGGCAATGCATCGAACAATACGGCCCAGGGGAGCCGTATATGCCGGTGCTAGAGGCGTTTGCGCGGCTCTGTCGAGGTGCTGACAAAGCTGCAGTGCTGGAAGTACTCCACCGTTACGCTCCGACCTGGTTGGTTCACCTGCCGGGGCTTCTCAGCGATACTGAACGGGAAACTCTTCAGCGCCAGGTTGGCGGTGCCACGCGTGACCGGATGTTACGTGAAATGGCGGAGGCGCTTGAGTCTCTAACTGTAGACCGTCCATTTCTTCTCTGCCTTGAAGATTTGCAATGGAGCGATTATTCGACGTTGGCATTGCTGGCGGCCATTGCTGCTCGTCCCGAGCCTGCGCGGCTGTTCGTGCTCGGAACCGCCCGTTTGTTTGACTCGCTTGCGGCTGGGCATCCGTTGAAAAAACTCCGTGTACAACTCCAACGGACAAGCCATTATCATGAAATCACTCCGAGTTTTCTTTCTGCTGAGGCAGTCGAACACTATCTCGCTCAACGCTTTACCGACAGAACACTGCCCCTAGGAGTGGGACAGTTTGTTCATCATCATGCTGAAGGAAACCCATTATTCATGGTGAATGTCACTGATTATCTCGAGCAGAAGAGAATGCTCGACAGTGGCAATGAGGAAGGTCTTCAACAGATGGTGAATGGGGCCGCGGTTGAGGTGCCGGAGAACTTGCGGCAATTGATTATACACCTCAGTGAACAACTGAGCAGCGAAGAACAAGAAGTCTTGACGGCGGCGAGTGTCGCGGGGATAGAGTTTTCCGCCGCAACTGTGGCCGCTGGATTAGCGCAGAATGAAGGCGCAGTTGAACAACGATGTGCAACCCTGGCGTTGCGAGGGCATTTCCTGCAAGCGGTTGGAACTGCTGAGTGGCCAGATGGAACCTTCGTTGCCCGGTATCGTTTTATTCACGCGCTGTATCAGAATGTGTTGTATGAACGCGTACCGCAGGGCCAACGAGCAGCAATGCATTTGCGGATTGCTGAACGTCTTGAACGAGCCTATCACGGGCGACTTGCTGAAGTGGCAGTAGAACTCGGGGTGCACTTTGAACAAGGCCGAGATTTCCGCCGTGCTGTGCACTACATCGGACAAGCCGCGCAGAATGCGATGTGGGCCTATGCCTATCAAGAGGCCATCGACCATCTCAACCGAGGAATTGCACTGCTCTCTCACTTTTCAGAGTCTCCAGAACGAACACAGCAAGAGCTTGGATTGCAGGTCGGTTTGAGTTTATCGCTGATGCACACGCGAGGGTTTGCTGCGCCAGAAGTCGAACAGGCGTACAAGCGGACGCGTAACCTGATTCGCATCGTGAGTGACTCCCCACAACGTTTTGCGGCATTATGGGGGTTACGCAATTTCCATCTTGTCCGAGGAGAATTGCAGACAGGGCGCGCGATAGCTCAGGAGTTTCTAGAGTTTGTCCAACGCTCGGGCATGTCTGGGCTCGTGGCAGAAGCTCACTAAGGTGATTTTGAGAAAAGAAGATACCCAAAGCCGAGCGAGTGAGGTACGATAGCGGAGAGACAGATAACGTAGGGAGAGGTGGAGGGGCTAGGGTGTTCAGGAAAGATTTCACCAGTCCAAGTGCTCAACAAATTAGTGGGCAACAGATTGCCGATTTGCGCTTAGCCGCAGCGCAGATGCGCGGTGCCAAGCGCCGTGCCTTTCAGGCCG
>VGTJ01000234.1 GCA_016874775.1 Deltaproteobacteria bacterium | reverse complement strand
TCGCTGCTCGCTCACAAGACCTTCTTTGCTTGCTCCCGCGGAACAAATCGGGTGTCGCTCTTTCCTCCTTCCTGCCTCTCGTGTTTCCTCTTCGTTCATCAGGCCAGCCCCGGTGGCCTTCGCCGAGGGGACGACAGAAAGGCAGGTCGGTACGTTTGTGGTGGGCGGTGCCTTGCAACGCCCCAGAGTGGTGGCCGCACACAAGTACCCCGATGGCATCGACTCGAATGGGCAAACGGTCTTCGGGTTTAGAAGCGATTTTATGTCCCCGAGTGGCGATCTTGGCGAGTACGGAGGTGGCCCTGTTGGGTATTGACCTCAAGTGATTTCTCTCAGAAGAATCCAAATGGAAATAGAGGGATTTACCATCTTCTTAATCACGACATGAATGGCAGCCTTCATGCAGAAGCGCCGGCCGAAGTTTCAGGGGAAGTGAAACGTAAAACGTAATGCGTAACGAGTAACCACCGCCCTCTCCCTTTTACGTTTTACGCGTTACGTTTTATGTCCTTGGCTCTTGATAAACGCACTCACTTTCTGTGCTGGCTCCTGTGGTTTTTCTTTATACGGGCGGTGCACGTGGCTCTCGCGCGCGGCTCCAAGTAACCGCGCAAGACGGAAGCGTGTCAGAAGCTCAAGTTGCAGTTGTCGTCCAGGACGCAGCGGTGATGGACCAGGTCTTTACTACCACCTGGGACGGCATGAACGCGGCGTTGTTGGCAGGAGACAAAGCCACGGCGCTGACCTTCCTCACCGCCAGTGCACAGGTGAAATACGGTCCGGTTTTCGACGTTCTCCTGCCTCATATGGCTGAGATTGTTGCTTCCTACTCGCCGCCGCAACGCTTTCTTGTGAGTACCAATATCGCCGAGTACGCCATCAATCGGGTCATCGACGGCGAAAACCGTTTGTTCTTGATTTCCTTCGTCAAGGACGCCTCCGGGGCGTGGCGTATCGATGGCATGTGAGGCAGACGATCATGAGAAAAGTTGCACTTAGCTGGAGTCTATTGTTGGTTTGCCTTAGTTGGCTATTCCCAGGTTGTGTCTTCGCCCGCCCTTTAGTTTACGTGGCTAAATCGGTTTCTGGACAAGTGGTCGATGCCGACACCGGCCAACCGCTCGAAGGCGTCATTGTCACGATCAATTGGGAGCTAACAGGTGGGATGCATCACTATCCGCAGGGGCAGGCGCATGTTGACGAAACGATCACCGATGCTCAAGGGAAATTCACCTTCCCCGGTTGGGGACCCAAGCCTGCCGCAGTAACTGCTCACCTCTACGAATCGACACCCCAACTACTCTTCTTCAAGAGTGGCTATGGCTGGGCCAAGTGCGTGAGCGACCTTGACACAGATGTGAACACGCGTATCCCTTTGTCGTCCGACTGTGATAGGAAGACGATTAAGCTCAAGAAGTTTACGGGAAGTTTTGAAGAATATGCTAAGCGGACAGGGCTGCTCGATGATTATTATAGGTTCGCCTTTAACGCCGAAAGCAATTGCGAATGGAAGCAAATCCCACGTATGCTGGTAGCCCTTCACCTAGAAAATAAACGTCTCACAGCGAGTGGTGTTTCCAACGCTTCCTATTACCTCCGCACGATAGAGATGAAAGATCAGAATTACAGACTCACCCAGAAGTGTGGGTCTATTCAAGAATTCCTCCGGAGCTATTTACCATGAAACGTTTTGCCTTTGGTGTACTGGCCGTGCTGTTGCAAAGCAACAGCACTTTTGGTTATGAAATCGTGACTCATGAACAGCTTTCACGCGAAGCTGTCGATACATCTGTCTTGGCGGATTCAGCTTTCCAATCCCAATTAGGATTGAAGCCTCCACGAGATCCATCGCAAACATTCCCTAACTCCAAACCTTCAGATGGGCCACGTACCATACTCGAACTCGTACAGGATGGGTCAAAGTACGAAGACAACGGCACCCGTGCTCGGGCCCACTTCTTCAATCCCCTCAACGGTCAAGCGCTGTTTAATACTTTCGGGTTTATTCCCTCCCCCGACTGGACCTTAGAAGATAACGGTGACATCTCTGGTCAGAACGATTCTTTCAAAGACACTCGCCAATTCTTCTTTGAGGCTCTCACTTCCCCGAGTGAAACCGAACGTAAGGCGAAATGGGGCCGAACGTTTCAAGGCCTAGTACCGTGTCTCGCAAGTTCATTAGCGGTGAAGTCGTAGGGCGCCTACCACGCGCCAGTCAGTTGGCGCGCTTCGCACGCCCTACAACTGAGGCGGTCGCGACGTTTACTACTTTCCAAGGGGTCAATATAATCGAGAGCTATGCTGAGTACGCGCTCAATGCCACAGTTAACGGTGAAAACAGATTGTTCCTGATTTATTTCCTCAAAGATGCTGACGGCGTGTGGCGTGTGGAGGCGATGTAATGACATCTGTACGATTACTCTATCGACTTCACTGGTGGCGGCTGCTGACGCTATTACTGCTCACTCCCACCCTCCTCGCCGCATGTGCAGTAGGGGGTATCGCAGCGGGACCGCCGGTCTATTCGTCGCTCCCGATCACTGCTCGGATTGTCGATGAGGACACCAACCAGCCCCTGGAAGGTGTGATCGTCGTCGATGTCACCTCTGGTGCCATCGTGCAGCGGATGGACTATGATGAGTTTGGGCAAGTGATTACCGATACCAATCCGGGCTTCCAACCGTTTGGCTTTGCCGGTGGCTTATATGATCGGGATACCAAGCTGGTTCGCTTTGGTGCACGCGACTATGATGCCGAGACTGGTAGGTGGACCACCAAAGATCCCATCGGCTTTGCCGGCGGCGACACCAACCTCTACGGCTACGTCCTCAATGATCCGGTCAATTTCGTCGACCCTGATGGTCGTCTTCTGCAATTTCTTCTGCCATGGATAGGGCCAGCTCTTGTTGCGGCGGGGGAATCGGCCATCCAAGCGGGACTCATTGTCGGGAGTGCAGTCGGACTCTCGACACTGGCCGATAATATTTCGGCGGCGAATGGCCCCTTTACTCCAGACGAGCAAGCACTAGACGAGCTAGCAAGGGATGCTCAACGCAACGGGATCACGCCACAAGACGCTCAGGCGCTAAAGGACTGGCCGGATGAGTTAGGGGTGGATCAGCGTGGTCCAGAGTGTCACCCCAAACGGAAATACGGCAAGAACCCTCATATACACATTGGTGGGAGAGATCACATATTCCTTAAATAACTATGAACAGGACTAATTACACACTCGTGTCTGAGGTGCGCGGCAACACCTATCGACGGCTCCTTGACTATGCACTGGGTGAATGCTCAAAGGCCCTCCTCGTGATCCGTCCCTCTCTTCGGCAGGAACTCTCTGTGTCAGAGGCTCTACAGGAGCTTGAACCATATCTGGCTGACACTCAAGTCACGTCGGAGTGGCCAGGAGCTATTCTCTATGGGGAAAAGGCAACCGTGCGCCGCTATAGATATGAACTTGGGAGTGCAGCAATCTTCAAGCGCCTCGGCGAAGGACTTTACGATTGGGAGCAACCGAAGTTGCCAGAAGATCTGTGCCTGCTGAGAGAAGATGAAGTCCCCTGGCTCATCTCAATTGCTCACGAGAAGGATAGTTACCTGTACCTATCTGATGAAGAGCGAGCCAAACTAGCAGCTGCGCTGCCTGAGGTCGACGCTATCTTGAAGAGAGACGAGGCAGAGTGAAGTCTGTCAAGGAAATGGGCGAAGCATCAGGTGCCACGGGCGACCTGCTCGCTCATACTTATAATCACTGTGAGTTACTAACGGTAATCTATCCCGGCTAGGGAATCTTGCGCCGGCGCCAGTAATCGGGGCGGCGGCGATCCGGTGCAGGACAATAGGGGACGTTGTTAAATTCGTGGAGTGTTGTGAGTGACCAATGTAATTCCATAAATTCAACAACGTCCCCTGTTTCCGCCGATCGGGTTTAGTGGCGGCGATACCAACCTGTATGGGTATGTGTTGAATGACCCGGTGAATCTTTATGATCCCGATGGCGCGACTGCTGCCGTTGCTGCGATTTCTGGAGCAGTCGCAGGGGCTGGGGCGCTAGTAGGGGGAGTCGCAGCAGGGGTAGCAGGCGGCATTGGGATGACTATTGGGGATTTGTTGCTGCCATCACCTGCTGGAGACGCTGCAGACATGCTGGGCTCGAATGATCATCTGTCACGTGCTCACAATGATCCATATGCCTTTCCCTTGACGGTCAATCCAGGTAGAGATTGTAATGGTAAATGTAATCCGTGCCCTCCACCGAGTCCAGTTTGGACGCATACACATGCAGATGGCACGACGAACAGTCATCAATTGATTTGGGATCAGAATCCGGACACCTGCGTCTGCTATTCTAAGAGAATTCATTGATGAAAGATGTGACTCAGCTCCTTAATCGCTATCGCGAGTGTGTCCGGCACCTCTGGAATACGTATTTCTTCGAGGCTGCATTCTCTAATACGGACTGGGATCTTGCTGACGAATATGAAGAAATATGCGGGCAACTTTTTAGCGCACTTGTTCTCAACCAAGTTGACAGACGAACGCATAGGAAAGCACGAGCTTTTGAGCAGTCACCGCAACCGCTTTCTTTCTTTCGCGTCGTTCCCTCTGCGACGAGTGGGGTACCGATTCATATAAACCGAGAAAAGAAGGCCTCTCCATATTGGGACCAGCAAATGACCTTTATCAAACCTGATGAAGTGGATCTACGATTTATTGATTTCTTTGACTTTGGCAGGTTAGATTTTCGCGAGTTGGAATACTGTCGGGTACGCATTGTTACTTCAACGGCGAATACTGATTTAGCTGACCATGACGCACTTCTTGAGTGTCAGCATGTAGTTGTGCTTTTTGATGACGCCGTGCTGTAAGCTCAGCCACCAAAGATCCCATTGGCTTTGCGGGCGGCGACACCAACCTCTATGGCTATGTGCTCAATGATCCGGTGAACTTTATCGATCCGTGGGGATTGAAAGTCTTGCTCTTGCAAGAGGAAAGTAGATCTGCCATTCCCCGCCAATCAGTTTGATCATTGGTGGCTCAAGACTGATACGTATGAGGCTGGGATGGGCGCTCGCCCCAACGAAATTCCCGGACAAGGAAATTCCGATATTCTCTATACGTCAACGCAGACGGTTGATCACACTGACCAATCTGAAGCTCCCGATGCCACCTGCGAAGAGAAACCAGATGTGGACGAACAATGCGTAAATGAGGCGATTGCTCCAGGGCAATCTACCGGACCATGGATGCCGACTAATCAGTGTCAGACTTTTGCGTCCCAAGGTTTAGCGGCCTGTCGCTGCCAACGTTTCGAGTTGTCAGACTTACTCGGCTCGCTCGAGTGAGCTAATATGGCTGCGTGAATCCTGAACTCGAATTGGCGCGGGCCTTGTTGGAAGATGCGAAGCTGCTGTTAACGCACGGGCGACATCGCTCGACCGTCTCCCGTGCGTATTACGCCGCGTATCACGCGGGCATCGCGTTGCTCGAAAAGCTCGGGCTGAAACCGCAGAACTACGCTGGGAAAAGCGGGCGACCTGCGAATCGCTGGGAACATGGCATTGTGACTGCGGAGGTGGCCGCCAATCCTCGCTCTAGCGCCATCCTGACCTCGTCCGTAGCGCTCCAACTCCGTTGGCAGTATATGCAGCGCATTCGCGGCGACTACCGTGCCCAGGTAACTATCTCGACGATCACTGCCCAAACGAGCGTTACCTTGGCTGAACAGATTGTGACCACTGTGGAGGGATACCATGCCCAGCACCCTTAACTTGCAACCTTTGTCTTTAGGACAAGCAACAGAGTTATTTAAGACCGAGTTCCGGAAACGGTATCCCCAGAGCCGCTTTCTTCTGGATGGCGAAGGATATGAGGACGAAGACTTGGATCTCAATGTATACGTTGATGGGGACCAGCTTGAACTCGAGCGATACGCGATAGAGGTGAGCCACAGCATCCAACAGGCCACGGGGTATTTTATTCTGCCGTTCATCCTTCCGGCAGCTGAGCATCCAAGTGGGGTTTGATCGCGTTACGACTTCTATGCTGCACCTACGACACGATTCTTAATTCATCGCCACGAAAGATCCCCTCGGCTTCAATGGTGGCGATACCAACCTCTACGGCTATGTGCTCAATGATCCGGTCAATCTGGTTGATCCGTGGGGCTGGTATTCTGAAGTGATTATTTGGCCCCCGGTAGGATGGGGAGAATCCTCGTTTGGCCATGCCTCCGCAACGATCAACGGGAACTCGTACTCGTGGGGGCCGAGTGGGATGGGTAAAGTACCTATTGGAGACTCCTTACTCAAAAACGGATTTCGAGAGGGGATCGGAACAAAGCTAAATCTCACGCCTGATGAGGAACGCAGACTCGAAGACTTTCCCAAGAACTACGAGCAAACGAACAAGTACAACCCTCTCACCAACAAGTGTGAGGATGCCATTGAACAGGGGTTAAACAATCTCGGGCATGATATGGGCTCGCCGTTCTTTCCGACTTCACTTGGGCAGTCCCTGTTAAACTCTGGCTTGAATAACGGGGTCAACCTCTATCCTCCATTTATTCCACCGACAGGATCGAGTGCGCCATGGGCCAAATAACGAAGGCGGCATTGGAAGTCATGGGCAGGAGCCTCAAGCCTCCTGCCTCTTCCAGAAAAAAAGACACCCGAAGGAGAACTACGTGGTGGGTGATTCTTATTGGGCTATGCCTTAGCTCGTGCCAGTCCAGAGAACAAAACCGCATGCTCATTACCGCTCCGGTCACGCTCAGTTCTACACCGCTTCTCATCACTCCTCACCCACCACTGACGACCACAGGATATTTTACAAGTTTGTGTGTTGCGATTCCGCCGGGCTACGAGAGCGACACCAAACGGTGGCAGTTACGAGCACCGGATGGAAACTGGGTGTCTATTGCTGCTACTTTGCAAACGAAGTCTGGAACTCTTCTCCAGCTTGATAGGATTGGCTTCCTCTCTGGAAAGAAGGACTATATTTATTTAACCATCCCAAGCTCTCAGGAAGATGATCCGTATGAGCAACTGGCCCTGCGGGCAACACATCCGCTAGAAACTGACGAAATTCGTTGGCTTAGTACTGACAAACAGTGAGGTTACAACACCGGGTGCTACGGGGAATGTGATCGCCCGTCTCCATGCTTCTCACTCGCGGTGATAGGCATTCTTCTCTTAGCTGCCCGCGCCCTTGAGCAGGAAGTCGAGGGTTTGCAGTACGGCTTTCTGGCGGGCGCAGAGCAAGGCTTAGGTTTTGTCTTCTGCCGTGCTGGCAGCGAGGTGGGTGCGGTAGAGTGTGGTCACGGCGTCCAGCGCTAGCTAAGCTTCGGGCGTCACCACAGGAAGCGGCACAGGCTGAAAGTCTTTGGTATTGCGCGTAATCAGATACGCGGCCTGGATCGTCTGCGCACTGGCTAACTGGATATTATCCTCAAAGTCCGGCAGTGAAGAAGCCGTGGCGGTGTCCAGGATAGCCGTTGTGAGCGGCACCAATTGGAACCCGCGCACAGCCGTCTGTGCATCAGCTCGCGCTTGGGCTTCGGAGAAGACGCGCCGCCGAAAGAAGTAGAGTACGGGCACCGTCAGTGCGGAGGTCCAGCCCCACCGCTGTAAAGGTCGAGGCCTGAGGTAAAGTGGTGGTCTGACAAGAGAAAACGGCTCTGCTATAGCGTCCGGGAGTGGAGGGACGCGATGGAAGCAGAGTTTGCCCGTGAGGTGTTAAGCCGGT
>VGTJ01000233.1 GCA_016874775.1 Deltaproteobacteria bacterium | reverse complement strand
GGGCGGCGCGGGCACAGCGCAATCACTTAGCATGTTGTTATCATGCGTGGGTATCCTTGAAAGTGAAAGCTCAAGAACTGGGCCAGACCCTGTATGCCGTGCGGGAGAGTTTGTTTAGTCATTACCTTCGCGCTGAACTACAAAACCCTCATGTCACGGCTTGTTAAGGTCCAAAGCGTAAGTCCTGAACGTTTGAAAAAATGGTTGACTTGCGTCCAGGAGTGGCGGCGTACGCTCGGCTTTCGTACATTCGCGAGCTGTATGGTGATATGGCGGGAGCGACGGAGGTGATGAAGCTTGCAGTTAATGCGGGCTATCTCCATGATCCCGAGCCATTGGCTTGGAGTTTGGTGCAACTCGGCAATTTGTATTTTCACCAAGGACAACTGGCAGCCGCGGAAAGTGAGTGCCAAACTGCCCTTCACGTTTTTCCACACTACGCGCACGCTCAAGCTGCACTCGCTCGCGTGCGAGGGGCACAGCAACGGTACGCAGAGGCTATTGAACTCTATCGTCAAGCGACCGGCGCAGTGCCTTCGCCGGATACGATCACAGCCTTCGGCGATTTGCTCGCGTTCGCTGGCACACAGGAGGACGCAAAAAAGCAGTACGCATTGGTTGAATACGTGGAAGGAGTTAATGCGGCAAAGAATGATACTTACACGCGTCAGTTGGCGCTGTTCTATGCCGACCATGATCGTCAGTTAGACGAAGCTGTAAAGCTAGCGGAGCTTGAGAGTACACGACGGCGCGACATTTATACGTATGACACTTTGGCCTGGGTATACTACAAAGCTGGACGACTGACTGAAGCTCAACAGGCGATGGTACAGGCGTTGCGACTGGGGACAAAGGATGCAGTGCTCTTTTTTCATGCTGGAATGATTGCTTATGGTGCAGGTGAACCGGAGAAAGCGACGCATTACCTTCAGCTTGCTCTGAAAACCAATCCGTATTTCTCACTGTCTGACGCCGCGCATGCCCGTCGTATTCTCACGAAGCTTGAGCGCCTGGATGAGAGGGGTGGACCTCTCGCCAAGTGAGTTCCTGTTGTGAAGTCAGGGCTGTGGGCAGCTATGTTTGCTTTGCGATAGGAGAATTCGTTATAATTAGGACCTCTACACTCTTCATTCCCTGAGCAATCCAAACTGTTTGGAGGGTACGTATAGTCTAGTCAGAGATTGGTGTCGCTACACGCTATCTCGACCATGGAGAGAAAGGAGGCGCGAGCACAGTTTACTGGGGAGGGAGGCAGGTAGCGTGCAGAAAAGGTGCTCTATGCGCCCACAAGAACCGGATACTTTTCTGCCTGCTTTTGAGGGGACTCCTGTATCCGGAATGCAAAGGGGGAACAGTCAGTGAAAAAACGATCGCTTTCTTTTTTCATGTCAGCAGCTGTTGCGGCGTTGGCGTTGCTCTGTCCACCGCCATCTTACAGTGCCGATCATCGTGAAGCTCCGGTAGTGAACGGACTTCCACAAGGTGACCTTGGTGATGTGTTCATCTTTGTCGACCCTAACAACGCCAACCGGTTAGTCGTCGCGATGGGGGTCAATGGTTTTGCCATTCCGGCCGTGCGGGGAAGCTATAGTTTCTCATCAAACTTCCTGTATCAGTTCAAGTTTGACAATAACGGGGACTTCAAGGAAGACCTTGTAATTCAAGGCTTATTCACGGGCAGTGGGGCAGGACAGACTGTGCGCGTTCTTGGTCCGTCCGCACCGAAAAGGACAGGGGCAACAAATCGCGTGCTTGGAGGTGCCCCTGAAGTATCGGGAGGAGTCGGGCAAAACCTGGGTGATGCAAACGCGACTCAGGTCTTTTTTGGTCTGACTGATGATGCTTTTAACTTCGATGCCGGTCAGTTTAACCGTATCTTGGGTGCCTCTCAGGACCTTTTCCGCGGAGTAACAAGCCCTGTCCTTGGTCCGCTGCGGGGACGACCTACTCGTGATGATGGAACAAGCGGAGTGGATGCTTTCGGTGGAATCAATGCATCCATGCTCGTCGTTTCATTCCCGAAAGCTCTTGTTCGTGGTGCAAATGCAACGCTCAATTTTTGGGGAACAGTCAGTCGCCCGACCGATAGTGAGGCCAAGACGCCACTGAATGGGAGATTCGTTCAGTTTGAACGTACGGGGTTGCCAGCGATTTCTACGGTGTTTGTTCCGCAAGCACGACGTGATGAGTTCAACAACGCCATTCCCGAGGAAGATCTCGCGAAGTTTGGCTCATTGATTCCAGATGCGCTGACGACAACGGATACCGATAGCACGGGGAACACCATTGCCGGTCGTGCAACCTTGCTCACCCAACTTGGAGTGACAGCACTTCCCGGAGGGGCCCCGCTCTTGCTGCCTGATAGCTTCGGCAATACAGATAAAGACTTTCTGCGCAAAGCCCTTCTTCCCGATGTGCTGCGCTTTGATATGGACCGGCCATCGGCCGCTCTTGATATTGGCGTGCTAGGAATCTCTAACGGACGTCGCCCCCAAGATGATGTCATTGATCTAGAATTGCGCCTCCTCCGTCAGCTTGCTGATGTGAAGTTTCCCGATGGGTCGAACGTGCCTGGGAGCGGACCGCGGGGAAATCGTGTCGCACTGGATTGTTCAACGCTCCCGAGCTGTCCCGATCGCCGTGTCTTAGTCGTTTTGCAAGGCACTGACTTTATCGAGGCGGATGAGGATATCGCTGATCTGTCAGAAGGCGGCAATGAGCGTGATTATCCTAACCCCTATGTCTTCCCGTTCTTTGCCTCTGCGCATCCGTTCCCTGGCTCTCCCGGAACCACCGGTTTTCCTGAGCAGCAGTAACCAGCGGTAGGTATACGCAAACCATAAGGAAGCGAAGATGTATACAAAGCAAATCCTCTTCTTTGGCATCTTCGCTTTTCTTGTTCTGCAGGCTGGACAAGTCCGTGCTGCCCAACTTCATGAGGCTGATGATCTCATCTCCTTCTCGCAACACCGCCTCTCGCGGGATCCAGACAACTTTGCTCACTACAATGCCCTTGCCTTTGCGTATATGCAAAAGGCGCGAGAAACGGGCGATGTGTCGTACTACGATCGTGCAGAAGATGCGGCCAAAAAATCACTTGCCCTGGTGCCACGCCACACGACTGCGGCAACGGCGACAAAATATCTAGCTGCCATCCATCTGGCCAAGCATCGCTTTGACCACGCGCGACGTGGTGCCCAACAGGCGTTACGCTTGGACGCATCCGACCCATCTGCGTACGCGATCATCGGAGATGCTGCCCTTGAACTGGGAGAGTACGAGAACGCCGCCGAGGCATACAAAAAGTTACAGGGCCATTCTCGCGCCCTCGCTGTGGATGAGCGGGTGGCGTATCTGCATTTTCTTCGTGGCGATGTACAGCGCGCTATAAAGTTAATGCGTCACGCAGTCGAACTAGGTGAAACGGCGAAGCAGTATAGAGAACATGTGGCCTGGAGTCAGACCCAACTCGGGGATCTCTATTTCGCGACCGGAGATTTCGAGAATGGGAGTACTACCTATGAAGCTGCACTCGCGACCTACCCAAAGTATCATCGCGCACAGGCTGGGCTAGCACGAGTTCGTGCGGCACAGGGCCACGCGCTCGAAGCCATTCACCTATATCAACAAGCGATTGCGACGATTCCGCTGCCAGAATACGTCAGTGCGCTGGGTGACCTGTATGCTGCGCTCCGTCAACCTGAGGAAGCGCAGAAACAATATGCGCTCATCGAATATATGGCTACGCTCAGCGAACGTAACCAGACGCTGTACAACCGTGAACTCGCACTCTTCTATGCGGACCATGATCAACAGCTGACTAAGGCGTTGGCACTGGCACAGAAAGAACTCGAAGTTCGCCGAGACATTTATACCTATGACGTGCTGGCATGGGCACTGTATAAGAACAACAAGTTACCAGAAGCGCAGGAGGCGATGCAGCGCGCTTTACGATTGGGGACACAAGATGCGCGTCTCTTTTTCCACGCAGGGATGATTTATCAACGATTAGGGAAACGAGTGGAGGCGCAAACGTACTTGCAACGGGCGCTACGATTGAATCCACGCTTTCATCCGCTGCAAGCGGATCTTGCGATGCTTACCCTTGCCACTCTGCGCGGGAAACCCGCTGCCAGTGCCGCCCAGGAGAAAAACAATGATCGCTTCTAGGTTGGGTCTCCATATTATTACCATCCTCATGACGGTGTTCTTGTTCCCGGTCCACGGATCAGCCCATCCTATGGGTAACTTCAGCATCAATCATTTTTCTGCGGTGGCGCTGTTTCCCACGTCTATTCGCGTGTCGTATGTCATTGATATGGCGGAGATTCCGACGTTCCAAGAGATGCAGGACGCCGGAATGGTCGCTCAACCTGACGACCCTACGGCGATTCAATATCGAGACCGCAAAGTCGAGGAGTGGCGACAGAGTCTGGTGTTGCGAGTGGGAGCACACCCGTTGACCCTCTCACCGCGTTCGCGTGAGCTAACGTTCCCTGCCGGTGCTGGTGGATTACCAACCTTACGGCTTGCTGTCGTGTATGAGGCAGCTCTTGATGCCGAGAGTGGAACGGTGGTGTATGAAGATCATAACTACCCGCAACGTATCGGATGGAAAGAAATCATCGCGCGAGCGTACGATGGCGCGACCATCACCCGTAGTTCTGTTGCAGAAGAGAGTAAAAGCGCCCAATTGACGAATTATGCCACTGACCTCTTGCAAGCTCCTCCGCAAGATCTGCGAGCTGAATTGGTGTTCGCCGTTCCAGCGGCTGCCCGCGCTCAAGTCGCATCTGCTGCGCCAGTAACAACTGGAGATGCGACAGCCGTTCGCGATGCGCAGACACCGCGGAGTTGGTTAACTGAACTGGTGACCGCACCGCAACAGACTCCTGGTCTGATTCTTATATCTCTCTTGGTGGCAATGGGATTCGGAGCGCTCCACGCGCTTGAACCTGGACATGGGAAGACGCTCGTTGCCGCGTACCTGGTCGGAGAACGTGGGACCGCCTGGCATGCCCTCTTGCTCGGTCTCACTGTCACCATAAGTCACACCATCGGTGTGTTTGCCCTGGGTGCTGTCGCGCTGTTTGCTTCTCAGTACATCGTGCCCGAACAACTCTATCCTTGGCTGAATCTTGTTTCTGGCCTGCTTATCGCTGGTATGGGGGGGATATTGCTGCGCCAAGCCTGCCTGCGTTCCCTCGGTCACGCAATTCCTCACCATCATCATAGCCATGATCATCATCATGACCACGATCATCATCATGGCCATGACCTTCATACGCACCACCATCACGACCATAGGGATACTGCCCACGCGCACTCATCTCACCGCCATCACGGAACTCATGAGCATGGCGTAGGCAGTCACGTCTCGTATGGAGCCTTACTCACCTTGGGCGTCACCGGCGGCATGATCCCCTGTCCTGGAGCGTTGGTGGTGTTACTGAGCGCAGTTGCGTTGCAACGTATTGCTTTTGGGATGTTATTGATCGTCGCTTTCAGTATCGGGTTGGCTGGGGTTCTTGTGAGCATTGGCTTACTTCTGGTCTCCGCACGCAGTTCTATGCAGCGTTGGCATGGAGAAGGAGCCTGGGCAGCATATTTGCCGTTCCTCTCTCCGTTGGTGATGACGCCTATCGGCGTGTTCCTTGTTCTTCGCTCTCTGTCTGATACTGGCATACTCCCGCAATTGCCCTTCTGAAGCCAAACTTTGACTCTTCTCCAAGTGACGGCGTTTGCTTATCGCCGTGACGAGCAGCTCCTGCGGAAACAGTAAAGGTTTTTCGTTCGCAACCGATTCTGTTGTCAAGGGATTTGCTACGTCATTTGCCAGTAGATGCACCCAGGAATATTCCGCGCGTGCTCTCTTTTGGCACGGAAGCCGTGATCCTTGGAGAGGAGTCGTTTATGTCTCGCTTTTCGCCAGCGAGCCTACGCTTTCGGTTGCTGTTGCTTGTCTTGTTCGCCGTTATTCCGGCGTTCCTGTTGACGGTGTTTACGAACTGGAACGAGCGTCGACTTGCCGCATCCGACGTCCGTGAAGAGGCACTCCGTCTCGCTCGACTCGCGGCGGCAGATCAAGAACAATTGGTTGAGGGGGTACGGCAACTACTGGTGACCCTGGCTCGACTGCCTGAAGTGCAGGGGGAGGAAGCTGCACAGTGTCAGGCCTTGCTCGCTGACCTCTTGCGGCAACATCGTCGCTATACCAACCTCGGGTTCATCAGATCAAGGGGTGAGGCTGCATGCAGTGGTTCGCCACTCGCCAAAGGAGATCTGAGTGCTGATCAATCTCTGAGTATCGTTGCGCGACACGCCATCGAAACCGGTGAGTTTAGCGTGGGAGACTATCAAGCAGGGAGAGCAACGCGAGGAGAAGCTGTCGTTTCCTTTGCATACCCGGTGTTCAACACTGCCGGTGAAGTACTTGGTGCTGTATTTGCGACTCTCGACCTCACCTGGCTCAATCAGTTCGCTTCTAAACTGTCTTTACCGACTGATTCAACACTGACAGTGATCGATCGTAAAGGCATCGTGTTGGCTCGCCATCCGGAACGCGGAAACTGGATCGGGCAAGTTGCTCCAGAGGCGCAATTGATTCAAGGGCTCTCGGGTAGTCTTGATGAAGACACCGCACAGGTGATCGGCGAGGATAACGTGTCGCGGCTCTATGCGTTTACCGTGTTGCGTTCGGCGAGTCGCGCAGCCTCCTATGTCAGTGTCGGGATCCCTACCGAAGTTGCCTTTGCGGCCTCCAATCGTGTGTTGCGCATTACGATGGCCGGATTGGCATTGGCCGCCGCGTTCGTCTTAGCTATGGCGTGGTTTGGCGCAGATTTGTTGATCCTCCGTCGGGTGCATCTTGTCTTAGGGGCGACCGAACGTCTGAGTAAAGGCGATCTGACCGTACGTACTGGTCTGCCCAACGGACCTGGAGAACTCAACTTGCTGGGCTACGCGTTTGACCAGATGGCTGCAACACTGCAGCAACGCGAAACCGAACGAACCGCTGCAGAGGAGGAAATCCGCACCCTCAATACCGATCTTGAGCGGCGCGTCAAAGAACGAACCACACAGTTAGAAGTTGCCAACAAAGAGTTAGAAGCCTTTTCGTACTCTGTGTCGCACGATCTACGGGCGCCGTTGCGTGGGATGGCCGGGTTCGCTCGCATTCTGATGGAAGATTATGCCGAGCAACTTCCTGACGATGCGGTCCGGTCATTGAAACGGATTCAAGATAATGCGCAAAAGATGGGGACTCTGATTGATGATCTGCTAGCGTTTTCTCGCCTCAGTCGACAAGCCCTGAATAAGCAACCTATCGCACCTGGTGCTATGGCACGCCAAATTCTGGATGAGTTGCAAGGTGATCAAGAAGGGCGAAAGCTCGATATTGTCATCGGTGACATGCCGCAATTCAACGGTGACCCTGCATTGTTCAAACAAGTGTATGTGAACTTACTGACCAACGCTCTCAAGTTCACCCGCAAGCGAGACCCCGGTCGCATAGAAATTGGGTGCCAGAGGATCGATGGTACGGATGCGTATTTCGTGAAGGACAATGGTGTTGGCTTCGATATGCGTTTTTCCAACAAACTGTTCGGGGTGTTCCAGCGATTACATGATGCGAAGGAGTACGAAGGGACTGGGGTAGGGCTGGCCTGGTGCAAAGACGCCTCACGCTGCCTGTTGAAAGTGGACCTGCTTTTCTTCCGCTAGCGTGAGCTGGCGGAAGGCCTGTTGGCGTTGGGCCTAGAGCGACGGCCCCAGGTGCTG
>VGTJ01000232.1 GCA_016874775.1 Deltaproteobacteria bacterium | reverse complement strand
CAAAGGCCTACAGGTCTCCGACGATGAGTTTCAAGCGCTCAATATCAAACCCGGTAAGTTTCATGGCGATTGGAACTATACGCTTCTTCCTCGCTCTTAATCGGTAACTTAATTCTTGCCCATGCCTTAACGACAAGCCACGGCTGAATTTCCCTGGATGCCCGCCTGCGCGGGCATGACGAAACCCTATCCCTCAAAATTAAATGGACTGACTACTAGCGTCCAGAGCCTCTTACGCAGCTTTCAAGCCAAAGTCATAATTGACGGTAAAATACGTCCGCTCGATCTTCGTCCCGTCCGGTGCGGTGCCCGCCTCATGTCGTTGAAAATCAACAATCAGTGAGTCTTTGACCCCGAAGACTGCATCGGAATCGAGATAGCGATCACCTTTGACGAATAGGTGGGTTGTGACAGGTTCATACCCTGAAGCTGAGATCATTGTGTGAATGTGCGCTGGTCGGTAGGCATGACGGTTCATCTTGTTGAGCATGCTGCCCACTGGGCCGTCGGTTGGCACCGGATACTCGGTCGGCCTGGTTGTCCAAAACCAGAACTTTCCTTGCGCGTCAGTATGGAATTTCCCTCGTAAGCGCATTTCGTTCAGCGTAGGTCGTTGGACATCATAGAACCCTTCGGCGTCGGCATGCCATACATCGATCTCGGCATTCACAATGGGTTTGCCAGTTGTCGCTAAAACGCGACCCGAGAACAGGGTGGGATCACCGGGGAGACCTTTTCCGAGGTTCGTACCATTGGGCAAGTTTTGAGCACCTGGAACAAAGAACGGTCCCAGGACAGTCGACTCAGTTGCGCCTTCAGCTTTGCGGTGGTTGATCGCGTCTACCAACATCGACACCCCCAGTGTGTCTGACAGCAAGATGAACTCCTGCCGTTTGTCATCACACGTTTTGCCAGTCGCGGTGAGGAATTGGATGCCAGCCATCCATTCTTCCTCTGTGAGTTCAACTTCGCGCACGAAGGCGTGCATGTGGCGAATCAAACTTGTCGTGATCTCTTTGAACCGTTGGTCAGAGGTATTGGCGAGGCGCGCAACAACGGCTTCGGTTAGATTCTTTTCCGATATCTCGCGCATGGGGATCTCCTTATTTGGTGAGTCGATTCGTTGGTGACGAATTGTTTTCCGCACGTTCTAGCAAAATGTGGCTGGAGAAGAAAGAAAACCTGGCTGAAAGGAGGGTGCCACGTGGGGGACGACTGCTCCCCTCAAACGACGGAGAACAAAAACTATCTTACGGATCATTAGTTTTTTGTCTCGATCCTCTTTAGAGATATGGGAAGCAAGGGTGGTGGCATGATGTTCTGGTGCCAATATGTGGAGGCGGAGGGAGGAGGATACAACTAACAAAAAGTAACGATACGACAAACACTCGGTGGTTGCTGTACCGTGGGACAGCCTCGCTCTCTATTTAATGTTTGAACTATCAGTCCGATATGCGTGAGAGAATGGCTGTTCTCCCTGGGGAGAGATTCCTCACGCTGAGGGAGCCGTAGTCGGAACTAGGAATACTGGGCATGGACGAAGGCTTGCACTCTCACTGCATCCCTGTTGGCGGAGCAGATTCCGTCACGCGTAAGAAAGTTGTCTCCCTCTTCGGCACCCGACCGGAAGTGATCAAACTCGCCCCAGTCATCCGTCACCTTGAGCACTCGCCGTCTTTCCGTACTATCAATGTCACGTCTGCGCAGCATACTGATTTGCTCTATCCGTTCGTGCGTCTTTTTGACCTCCGTATCGATTACGACCTGCAGGTCATGCAGGCTGGGCAAACCCCTAATCAAGTTTGTGCCCGTGTTCTGAACGCTCTTGAACCATTACTCTTACGCGAGCAACCTGATCTCTTACTCGTTCAAGGGGATACCACGACGGCTTTGGCTGGCGCTTTGGCAGGATTTCATCATCGAATACCCGTCGGCCACGTTGAAGCTGGTTTACGCTCTGGAGATCCGCGGAATCCCTATCCAGAAGAGATGAACCGGCGGTTAATTTCCCAGCTCGCGACCTACCATTTTGCTGCCACGCCGCAGAATCGCGACAATTTATTAGCTGAAGGCGTTGCCGATGCCCAGATCTTTGTTACGGGAAACCCGATTGTCGATGCGTTGCATACCATTGTTGTGAAGAGTGCAGATGATGTTCATGCACCTTCCCTTGCCTCGGTTCTTGCAGAGACTACGGGGCTGAAACGGGTCGCCTTGACGACGCACCGTCGCGAGAGTTTCGGCTCCGCGATGAGCGACAATCTCTGCGTCCTCCGTCATTTTGTTGAGACTCGACCTGATGTCGCATTGCTCTTTCCCGTGCATCCTAACCCGGCGGTACGAAAGCTGGCGGGTGCACTGCTGTCGCAGCATCCACGTATTTATCTGTTACCGCCGTTGGACTATCCCACGTTTCTCTCGCTGTTGTCGAAGGCATGGCTGATCGTTTCTGACTCTGGCGGGATTCAAGAAGAAGCGCCGACACTGCCGAAACCGGTGTTGATCCTGCGAGAGAATACAGAGCGTCCTGAAGCCATCGCCGCTGGTGTCGCACGTCTTGTGGGTGGCTGCCCACAGCGTTTAGCCGACATGCTGGAGGAGGTGTATCAGGACTCATCATGGATGGCTGCACTGCAAACGTGCGAGAATCCCTTTGGGCGCGGAGATAGTGGTCACCGCATTGTGCAGACGATTGCCGAACTGCTCGGTATCTCTCAAAACCCCCTGAGCCACCCGAGTAGCGTGCTATGACAGAATTGCGTCCGCCACCCGACAGGCGCCACATCTTAACTATCGCCATGGAGGACTATTTCCATGTCGGTGCATTCAACCAACTGATTCAGCAAGAACAGTGGTATCGGTTTCCGACACGTTTTGAGCAGAACACGCGGAAAGCGCTTGACCTGTTGGATCGATTCCACATCAAGGCGACCTTTTTTGTCTCGGGATGGATCGCCGACAAACAGCCGGACATTGTGAGAGAAGTCGTGCGATGTGGGCATGAAATTGCCAGTAGCGGATATTATCATCGCAGTATCCAACAAATGACCCGCGAAGAATTTCGCGAAGATCTGGCACGCTCACGTCATGCGCTTGAGCGCGCTAGCGGTACACAGGTCCTTGGCTATCGGGTCGCCCATGAGTGGCTTGCACCGACAGATCTCTGGGCGCTCGATGTGTTGGCTGAGGAAGGCTACGCTTACGACTCCAGTATCTTACCGCATGGCAGAACCTTCCATGCAACCCCTGAGCTGCGCTTTGTCCACCGCCGGCGTTGTAACAGTGGCCAGATATGGGAGATTCCTCTGTCTACCTGGTCCTTCGCAGGGTGGAATCTGCCTATCGCTGGAGGGAACTACTTTCGCCAATTTCCCCATACGTTTATCAAGCATGCGGTCAAACGCTGGCACCGGACGTGCGAAGCCCCATTTGTGATGTATTTCCATGTGTGGGAGCTAGACACCGAACAGCCCAAGATTGGCGCTGCCTCTGCGCTTACTCGTATTCGCCATTACCGGAACTTAGAAAAAATGCACTGGGTTCTGGAGGATTATTTCCGTACCTATCACTTTGCCGGAGTTGCTGAAACGTTAGGGTTGACTCCTACGGTCGTGGAACCTCCTCTTCCTACGTTGCACGAACAGCCAAGTATCACCGTGCGTTCTGCGGAAGTGCCGCCAAATGGTTCCGCAATGCCTCTTGAGGCGACTGGCGACAGCGGACGCCAAAGAGTCGCGGTCAGTATCGTTGTGCCATGCTTCAACGAAGAATTAGTTCTCCCCTATCTTGCAAACACGTTGCGCAGCGTCGAGGAGACCCTCAGCCGAGAGTACGAGTTGTATTTCATTTTTGTCGATGATGGCAGTAGCGATGGAACCTGGTCCTCTCTGCAGCAGCAGTTTGGCGCACGGCCTCATTGTTCTCTCGTGCGCCACCTTGAGAATCGCGGAGTGGCCGCGGCCATTCTGACAGGAATCCAATCAGCGACAACCGACATTGTGTGCTCGATCGATTGTGATTGCACGTATGACCCGCACGAGCTGAAAAACATGCTCCCGCTCCTCACGGAGGGGGTCGATCTCGTTACGGCCTCGCCCTATCACCCGCAAGGAAAAGTGCTCAACGTACCGAACTGGCGGTTGTCACTCTCTAAGGCCGCGTCGTTTTTGTACCGACGGGTGCTCCCGCAACGATTGTATACCTATACCAGTTGTTTTCGTGTGTATCGCAGAAATGCAATCCTCGCGCTCTCATTGCGTGAACAAGGTTTTCTTGGCGTTGCCGAATTGGTTGGCCAACTCGGGTTACGGAACGCACATGTCATTGAGCATCCTGCCGTGCTCGCAGTTCGTGTCCTTGGCCATTCAAAAATGAAAGTGCTACGAACCGTTTTGGGCCATCTCCGCTTGTTAAGTCGTCTGCTTTTCCAACGTGTTGTAGGAAAGAGGAAAAACCAGAAGGCCGAGGCTGCTCAGCCTCCTGCTTTACTCTCGCATACGGCACTCGTACCTGTCTCACCACTTCCATCCGCGAAAGAGAAACCTCATGAGTGATCATCGTCCTCCACCTCTTCAACGACTTACCCTTCCGTCCGACCAAGACGCTTCTGGTCGAACTTTTGGCGAAGAAGAACTTGCGCTCCTGGCTGAGGCGCTGCAAAGCGGAACCTTGACCAGTACCAAAGGGATGTTCGTGCGCACGCTCGAACAGCGCTTTGCTGAGCTGCTCGATACAAAATATGCCTATGCCTGTGCGTCTGGGACCGCCGCCGTTCATACTGCGATTGCGGCACTGGATC
Organism: Deltaproteobacteria bacterium; assembly: GCA_016874775.1. NCBI lineage: Bacteria > Pseudomonadati > Myxococcota > Myxococcia > Deltaproteobacteria bacterium. The sequence continues at coordinate 2,992 of VGTJ01000232.1, read as the reverse complement.
CCAATCCAGGGGATGAAGTTATTACCTCCCCTGTGACGGATATGGGTGCGATTGCTCCCATCCTCTATCAAGGGGCGATTCCTGTGTTCGCGGACGTCGATCCGCTCACGTATAACGTCACTGCAGAATCGATCGCCGCACGAGTCAGTGAGCGAACCAAAGCGATCATCGTCACGCATCTATTTGGTAACCCCTGTGACATGAGCACGATTATGGCGCTCGCAAACGCACGCCAGATCCCCGTGATCGAGGATTGTGCACAAGCGTTTCTCGCTCGTCACCAGGATCGCTACGTTGGCACCTGGGGTGCGATCGGCTGCTTTAGCCTACAGCAGGGGAAACATATCACCACAGGTGAAGGTGGGGTCGTGGTCACGCACGATGCGGCCCTCGCTCGACGGATGTTTTTGTTTATCAACAAGGCCTGGGGCTACGGTGACCCCCAGCCAGATCATTACTTCCTGGCGTTAAATTACCGGATGAGCGAGCGGCAAGGTGCCGTGGCGGTCGGCCAATTACCCAAACTAGCAACAGTGGTAGAAAATCGTCGCACCATGGCGGCGCTGTTCACTGCGCGGCTGCAGGGATTAGTTGGGATCGATACCCCGTGGGTCGATGCCCGCAATATCCACACCTACTGGAAGTATTGTCTTCGGGTGGACGGGGAAAAAGTTCCTGGCGGTGCGGTTGCGCTTGGGCGACTCCTGGGTGAACAAGGCATAGCGTCGGCGCCGCGTTATATTCAGAAGCCAGCCTTCCGTTGTGCGCTCTTCCAGCGACAGCAGACCTTTGGCACGAGTCGGTATCCTTTTACGTTAGCGCGACCAGAAGCGGTGAATTACGACGCTGATCGTTATCCTGGTACCTTCACCGCGCTGGAGCATGTGTTGGTGTTGCCTTGGAATGAGAAATACACCATTGCGCACGTTGAGGCCCTCGCAACGGCGATTCGTCACGCAGTTACGCGTTTACAACAGGAGCAATCATGAACGACGACGCGCTGAGATTTGGCATTATTGGAGCGGGGGGCATTGCTCGGTCGTACGGCTTGGCATTTGCCGAGTGTCAAGATGCACGATTAGTAGCGGTAGCGGACGTGCGTCCTGAAGCGGCGCAGGCATTAGCAGAGGTGTTTGGCTGTAAACATTTCTCGTCGTATGAAGACATGGCGGAAAAAACGGCACTTGACGCCGTCGTTGTGTGTTCACCGCCAGCCACGCATGCTGCGGCTTCGATATACTTTCTTGAACGCCGTATGCATGTGTTGTGCGAGAAGCCATTTAGCGTTGACGTCGAGAGTGCCAAACGCATGGTCGATACGGCGCGACGGATGCGAACACGACTGACGATGGCATCGAAGTTTCGCTTTGCGGAAGATGTCATTCGTGCTCGCAGTATCGTGGTGTCCGGTATTCTTGGCGAGATCGTGTTGTTCGAGAATGCTTTTACTTCACGTATCGACATGAGTACGCGGTGGAATTCTGACCCCGAGATCAGCGGTGGCGGAGTGCTGATTGATAACGGTACCCATGCTGTCGACTTGATGCGTTATTTCCTTGGTCCGTTGGCTGAAGTGCAAGTTGTCGAAGGCAAACGCATCCAGAAGTTACCCGTGGAAGATACGGTACGCATCTTCGTACGCAGTGTCAGTGGGGTTATGGGTTCAAGCGACTTGTCCTGGAGTATCGATAAAGAACTTGACAGTTATCTCATGATTTACGGTTCGCATGGCACGGTATCGGTCGGTTGGAAAGAATCGAAATATAGACAGTCATCCAGTCGAGAATGGATTTCCTTCGGCAAAGGCTACGACAAGATTCAAGCGTTTCGTCGTCAGATTGAGAATTTCTGCCGCGCTATTCGTGGCGAAGATAAGCTCGTCATTACGCCGGAAGATGCTCTGGCGTCGGTCGAAGTCGTGGCTGCTGCCTATAATGCTCTGCGTCGGAGCCAGTGGACAGCGGTAGATCATCGACGAGAACCGCTCTTGGAGGGCATCAAGTTAGAGCCGGCAATAGCAGCACTATAGCGGCTTCTTCTGTAGCGATTGGCAATGAACACCGCGGCGGAACATACCGCCCTTCGACAAGCGCAGGGCGAACGGGAAACGGAGAAAAACCCTGGTAACTCTCCCGTTCATGCTGCGCTTGTCGAAGCATGAATAGAGTGCGCCTTTATAACTGACTTAAGGAGAGCACGATAACGGACGTACATCACGTATGCATGCCTCTATCCACCCCACAGCAATTATCGAAGACCGCGTTGAGATTGGTCCAGGTTCGGCGATCTGGGACAACGTTCATATCCGTCACTCTACACGTATTGGCGAGGAGTGCATCATTGGTGAGAAAAGTTACGTTGCTTATGGGGTGCAGATTGGCAACCGAGTGAAGATCAATGCCTTCGTTTATATCTGTACTGCGGTGACGATCGAAGACGGCGTGATGATTAGCGCGGGGACGATCTTTACCAACGATCGCTTTCCCCGTGCGACAACGAGTGATCTCCGTCAGCTTCGTCCTTCGGAGCCCGATGAGCACACGTTGCCAACTCTCGTGCGTGCAGGTGCAACCATCGGTGCTGGGAGTGTGATTGGCAATGATCTGACGATCGGGCGATTTGCGATGGTCGGGATGGGATCTGTGGTGACGAAGTCTGTGCCTGACTTTCATCTGGTCATTGGTCACCCTGCGGTGTCTGTCGGCTGTGTCTGTCGTTGTGGACAATTGTTGGAGCGATTTTCACCGCAAACCTGCACGGAACATACGCTGACCTGTCATGTCTGTGGACTGAGCTACGTCATCACTAACCGTGTTGTGACTGAACTATCCCCACCTGCCTAAGGCGGTGGCAGGAAACAACTTACCGCAATAGTGATTGACCGGAGTGGAGAGCCTCTGCACAAGAGCAGGGATGAGAGACGAGACCATTGTGTGCTGGCTTCGGTCTAAGTATCGAAGTCTGGTCGAAGAGCTGGATGAACGCGGGCGAC
>VGTJ01000231.1 GCA_016874775.1 Deltaproteobacteria bacterium | reverse complement strand
CCATCGGTAGCATGGCGTATCCATCCTCTTCCTCTATATCTGCGCGCCTCTTGACCGCAGTCCACGCTCGCTTACCACCCTACCCTTCCAAGTCGTGTAATGAGGAAATGGATGAGGAGGAAACGTATCTCGTGAGAGTCCTGCAAGACGGTCAGTGGACTGACACGTGGCAGGTTCCTGCTGAATATGAACCACCGCAACTCGCGCCCATTATCGATGAGTTCCTGCTCGAACGGATCAAACGCGCCAACTATCCACAGCAAGGTTCGTGGATGACCGATTGTTTACTGCTGCCGACTGTGGTTGGCGAAGGAGATCGACCATTTTATCCGCACAGTTTCCTGGTGATGAACGAAGCTGCGCTAGTGCTCGGAATGGAATTATTGAAACCTGGAGAACGCGAGCGCGAGGTCCCGGCTCGATTTCTGAAAATCGTCCAGCAGTTGGAAATGCTCCCGCAACTCTTGATCGTCGGAAGCGACTCAGCCTTTGTATTGCTGGAACCAATTGCCGAAGCACTCGGTATAGAGATTACCCAAGAGTCAGAAATTCCCGTCTTTCAGGAGTTCCTTGAAGAGCTTGTTGGGGCAATAGGACGGGGATAAACGCGCTCTTTATGTATGTGTGTAATTGGCTTTAGCCCAGCTCTCAGCTTACGACCCTCACCCTAGCCCTCTCCCTGCCAGGGCAATGGTATTAAGTTAAGCCACGACCTTGCGGATGTGGGTTCCTTCTCCCACCGGGAGAAGGTCAGGATGAGGGGATCGAAAAGCCAGCAGCCTTATATTTCATCCCCTCACCCTAGCCCTCTCCCTGAGGGAGAGGGAATCAGAAAGCTACTAACTTAACGCCATTGCCCTAATGACCGGGGACAAGCTGCGCGGGCATGACGAACACGCGGCTCCTCACGAGGGGAAATCCGCGCCAATCGAGGCTTGGATAAAAAACCTATACAGAACTCGTCGTCCAGATTCGCCCGTGGCTATTTAGCAGAAATAAAGATCTAGAGAAAATGCGTCGCTCGTGAGAATGAGGGGCAGACCCAAGCAAATGAGCGAGCCTGCCATTTCTTCCTCCGTATGCATGCATGCTGGAGCGGATCAATGCGTGGCCGGTTCTACGCTTTCCGCCACACGCTGGCGAGCCACGGCTGTTGTGTGCGTGGCAATCCTGTCGGTCGGTAATAGTGTTCCAGCTCAACGAAGCGCGCGTCCGACAGGTATTGACGCCATGTCTCAAGATCATGGAACGCGCCGTACCGCCCTGCGCTCCAGCCCTCATAATTATCTCCACGCGGATTGGAGCTGAAGAAAATCCCTTCAGGCTTCAGTGTGGCATACAATTGTTGTAACACCCGAGGTAACTCACTGCTTGGGACATGGAACAGCGAGGCATTCGCGAAGACCCCATCAAAGTGATTGTCCGGCAGAGCAAGCGCAAGGAAATCCTGGTGCCACACTTCACATCCTGTGTTTTCACGCGCCATCGTTACGAAGCGTACTGCGCCATCTAACCCGACGGCTCTATGCCCCAGACCAGTGAACGCTTTGAGGTCGCGTCCCGGTCCGCATCCGAAGTCGAGAATAGTGAACGGTGGCGCACCGTTGATGTGACGTAATAACGCTGCTATGTTCTGGCTGACGTCGTGATTCCACGTACCGGCGCGAAAATCGTCGGCGTTCTGATTGTAATGTTCCAGTGTTTGCGAGGAAATGGCGCTCAGATTGATTTGCTGTTTCATTGCGAGTGCTCAGTGCTCAAACATTTGTTGCAGATTTTTACAATGGCCCACCTTTAATCTTCTCAAACAGCTTGCGGTTTTGCTCGTCCAGCACGATGCTTTCCATGAGCGCGCCGATGGCAGCTTCGGTATCGAAATAGGCAAACTTCACTCCAGGATTGTTGCCGATACGGCCACTCTGAATCACGGGAAATCCATTGGCGGCGAAGTCAGCAATGACTTTATCGTGGTCTGGTACGATGAACCCCAAGTGATGTAGGCCCTCGCCTTTTTTGTCGAGAAACTCTTTGTAGACATTCTGCCCAGACACATGCTGAATCAGCTCAATTTGTGTATTGCCTGCATAGCCAATCGCGATGTGAATATGAAAATCGCCTGGCTTGCCGCGATACGTTGCTTCGTGCACTTGGACGTCTTTAAAGAGAAAGAACTTGGGTACGCCGAGTTTCTCGGTGAAGAAACGTTCTGAAGCGCTGATGTCGTTCACGACAAAGGCGACTTGGTGATGTCCTGCGGCGATGTACGTATACGGTGATGTTGTTGCCATGCTTGTTCTCCTTTTTTGTTGCTGCGATTTCTTATCGCGCGAAAGCAGGGCATATTGCAATCCGCCCCGACCGCTGGCTAAGGTAGGGCCGCAACGAGGAACACTATGGATTTTAATTTCTCTCCTGAAGAAGAAGCATTTCGCCAAGAGGTACGTACGTGGTTGGAAAGTAATCTGCCCAAGGACTTTGATCCTGAAAAAGTCGAGGCAATCGACCTGGAGGCGCGTTTCGATTTTCAACGCGCGTGGCAGAAAAAAGCCCATGAAGGTGGTTGGGTCGGGATTCACTGGCCCAAGGAGTACGGTGGACGTGGTGCCAGTCTGATGGAGATGTTCATTTTCAATCAGGAACTCGGGAAAGTGCGGGCTCCGCGTTACGCGAATATGCTGGGTTTGATTATGTCTGGCCCGACGCTCATTCACTGGGGCACCGAAGAACAAAAGAAGCGCTACCTCCCGAAGATTCTCTCTGGTGAAGAGATTTGGTGCGAAGGGCTGTCAGAACCGAATGCAGGGTCCGACTTAGCCTCAATGCAAACGCGAGCGGTTGAAGATGGTGATTTTTTCGTCGTCAACGGACAAAAAGTCTGGACCAGCTATGCGCATCGCGCCAGTTTCATCCAACTGTTTGTGCGGACTGACCCCGATTCGCCCAAACATCGCGGTATTAGTTGTTTGATTGTTGATATGAAAACGCCGGGCATCACTGTGCGACCACTGGTACAGATCACCGGCGATGCTGAGTTTAACGAAGTGTTCTTTGAAGATGTGCGCGTGCCAAAGGCCAATCTGATCGGTCCAAAAGATGAAGGCTGGAAAGTATTGGTGACGACACTGATGCACGAGCGGGCAGGCATTGGTTCAGATTTGCCGGTGCATCGACATCTTAAAGAGTTGATTCGTCTCTGTCAGGTGTTTGAAATTAACGGACAACCAGCGAGTAAAGACCCAGCCGTGCGACAAAAGCTCGCACAGTTCACGATGGAGAGCCAGGCGATTACTTACAACATGTTTCGCAGCTTCAGCAAACGGCTCAAAGGCACTCCGCCTGGGCCAGAAGGGTCGATCAACAAATTGTTTGGTTCAGACCTCAATATGCGCATCGCGCAATTTGCTACTGAACTGTTGGGGCCGTATGCGCAGGTGGTCCAGGGCTCGTCGCACGCCGTTGATCACGGGCGCTGGCCACGTGCGGCGTTGTGGTATCGCTTACTCACTATTGGTGGTGGTACGTCGGAGATTCAACGTGGCATTCTCGGTGATCGGATGTTGGGATTGCCGAAGGGGTAAAAAGCTATCAGCCCTTAGCCCTCAGCGGTCAGCTAAAGGAGAAAAACTTGTTCGATTCTTGCTGATAGCTGACAGCTGAACGCTGAGGGCTAAAAAAGAAAAGGAGGAATTCATCATGGGCAAACTCGATGGCAAAGTTGCAGCAATTACTGGTTCAGGACGTGGCATTGGACGTGGCATTGCGCTGTTGATGGCAAAGGAAGGCGCTAAAGTCGTGGTCAACGATCTAGGCGCGAGCGTCGCAGGGGAAGGCGTAGACAAAGGGCCAGCCCAACAAGTTGTTGATGAGATCAAAAAAGCGGGTGGGCAAGCGGTTGCGAACACCGATAATATCGCGACTGTGAAAGGCGGAGAGAACCTCATTCAAAACGCGATCGATTCGTTTGGCAGAATCGACATCTTGGTTAACTGTGCAGGCATTTTGCGCGACCGCATGATCTTCAACATGAGCGAAGAAGAATGGGATGCGGTGATCGCCGTTCATCTCAAAGGACATTACTGCACGATTCGTCCAGCCTCAGCAGCGATGCGCCAACAGAAGAGTGGACGTATCATTAACTTCTCGTCTGGTTCAGCGCTTGGCGCGCCGGGGCAGCCGAACTATGCTGCGGCCAAAGCTGGGATTCTCGGACTGACCTATAGTTGCGCTAATTCGCTCGCGAAGTATGGGATCACGTGTAACGCCATCATGCCCGGCGCAGCGACTCGCATGACTGATACGATTCCTGCCAACTTTGCGCAACAGATGGGTCTTTCAACAAGTAGTGAGCAGGCTCAAGCGAGTCCGATGGACCCGAATAACGTTGCGCCGATCGTCGCCTATCTTGCGAGCGACAAAGCCGCACATGTGAACGGACAAGTGTTTGGTGCTAGTGGGTATCGCATTGCGCTCTACACGCACATCGTTCCTGAGAAGGTGATTTATAGCCAAGGGCCGTGGGATCTTGATCATCTCTTCAAGGTGTTTGACAGCACGCTCGGCTCGCACCTGGAACCGCCACGCATGTTGTAAACAGAAGAACCTTTTGATCCCGTGGGTGTTATGGTATGGTGACCGTCACTCGTTAAAGATTTTCGAGGGCATCACTTTATAGAGGGCACGAGAATTGCGATTTTCCGCCTCGTGCCTTCTTTTTTTGGAAAGGAGTGAACAGGGATGATGAACGGAAGAAAAAGCAGAAGCAGCATTGCACTGGCAGTGGGTGCGAGCTTGGTATGGGCATTGGTGGGCCCAAGTTGGGCAGATGAGAAGAAACCGGCTGCTGCTGGAGTTATTGCTGATGGCAAACAAGTGTCCTTGGAATTTACTCTCAGTCTTGATGATAAAACCCAGGTCCAATCAAACGTAGGTAAAGAGCCTTTAGTGTATACACACGGAGCGCATCAGATTGTGCCTGGGCTGGAGAAAAATTTGGTAGGGCTCAAAGCCGGAGAAACGAAACATGTTGAAGTCTCACCTGACGAAGGGTATGGCCAGGTTGACCCCAAACGCACCCAAGAGGTCGAGGTGGATAAAATTCCGGAAGGTGCGCGGAAGGTTGGTTCAAAGCTGACTGGGCGTGCCCCGAACGGCCAGATGATGTTTGCCGAGGTCAAAGAGATTAAAGACAAGACTGTGGTTCTCGATATGAACCATCCGTTAGCTGGGAAGAAATTGATTTTCGATGTCAAAGTACTGAAAGTTGAAGGTGCACCGAAGGTTGAGGCCCCAGCTCCGGCACCGGCTGCCGCTGCTCCTGCGCCAGCTCAAGCTGAGAAAAAATAGTTTCTTGTTCTTGTAAGAGATGAAACACGAAGGGGCGACCAACTTGGTCGCCCCTTTTGTTTTCTATGCTATTGCCTTTTGCTTACCATCCCCGATGATAACGATCGTGGCCACGGTCAAGGTTGCGATGGCCTTTATCTCGTAAATTGTCGACTTTATTTCGCTTGTGGTCGTATTTGCGGTCGATCTCTCCCAATCTGTCCTGGTAACGTGGATCAGAGGTATTCCCACCAAAGCGTCGTGCGGCCTTCTCTCGTGCCTCTTGTTCTTGTCGGTCTAAGCGGCGCATGCCTTTTTCGTATTTCCGCTCGACCCGGTCTGCATCACGTTCAATGTCACGATGTACCTGTCCATGTGAGCGATTATCGTAACTTCCATACGAATAGGGGTTACGGTTGCCATAGTATGGATCGTAATAGCCCCCGCTGTAGTACGGATCATAGGTGCGGTAGGGAGACCCATATCCATACCCCCGCCCGCCATACGTCGGCCCACACCCAACCGTGAACAAGGTCGTGCCAAGAATGACTGACCAGAGTAAATGTTTCGTGATCATGGTGTACTCCTTCTGCTCCTTCTATGGTAAAGAAACGTAACAATTGTGAAAAGGACTCGATTGTGGCTCTTTCTTTTCCGGTAAGAAGATCGTTTAATTTCGCCCATGTGCTAACCAGTGTACGGTTAGTGCTGACCCCCGTATTTCTCGTTGTTATCGAAACTGGCTACCGTCAATCAACCCTCCTGAATGCTCTTACCGTTGTTGTCCTCTTTTTGCTGATTTGTGCAAGCGATTACTACGACGGCCCTGTCGCTCGCGCCTTGGGGGTAGATTCCGACTTCGGCAAAGTTTTGGATAACCTGGCTGATATTACCTTTCTGCTGGTGACCCTGACCTTCCTTGTGCATATCGGCACTACTCCCTGGTGGATTCCCACTGCGATTGCGCTAGCGTTTGGACAATATACGGTCGACTCGTGGTTACTTGCTGGCCGAAAAACCGACGTCGTCCTGGTCTCTAACCCTATCGGCCATTGGGCTGGGATCCTCAACTACATTGGTACTGGTGTGGTAGCGCTCCACACCGCTTCACAACAGCTACTGCCGCAATTGCTTTTGCAGAGTTTTCTCGTCGGGTGGCTGCTCTATTTGTTGTTGGCTATGGCGATGCGATTACGTTTCTTCCTTAGGATCCGTGGCGCTCGGAGCTGTACCTAAAAGGAAAGGCCTGTCTTGCTTCATCTTACCGACATCCTGGGGTACGTCTCAGAGCGCGACTTTGCTGAGCAGCTCCACCGACTTGAGCACGCCGGTAAGGTCGAGTCCGTTGTGCTAAGCCGCGCCGATGCCAAACGGCATCGCTTACGAGTGACGACTGATCACGGTACTGATGTTGCGATCGCGTTAGCCCGAGATACGACGCTTGGTGATGGTGCGGTTCTTTATCTCGATGAAGATCGGGCTATCGTCGTGCGGATGAAAGAGGAGGAATGGTTGGTCTTTGTTCCTCGTGACGTGAATGCCGCGTTGGAGCTAGGGTACACCGCAGGCCATCTGCATTGGCGGGTGCGCTTCTCTCCTCTTGGCCTGGCAGTGGCGCGTGAAGGACCTGAACAGACCTATCTCGATCGCTTACGTCCGTTGCTGACGAGTGGACGTATCCAGAAAGCTCAGGATGACGAATCCGCCTGAAATACTGACACTCTTACAGCACGGCGACAGTTTCTTCCCGAGTGGTGCGTTTGCGTCATCTTGGGGACTGGAGACCTTACACGCTGACGGAAAAGTGACTGATGCTGTCTCGCTGACGCGATTCATTGCCGGGCAACTCCGCTTACGTTGGGCACGGTGTGATCGTGTCGCATTAATCAGTACCTATCGCGCGGGTGATGCTCTAGCGCAGGTCGCTCAGATTGATGCTGAACTTGAAGCTCTTGCGCTTGCCCGTGACCTGCGTGAAGCCTCCCGCCGGGCCGGGCGTGCGCTCCTGCGCACCCATGCGCAGTTAGCAACGCGCAATGCCGCTACGTATCTGGAGTGGATCAAAACAGGACAGGCCTATGGTCATGTACCAGTGGCGCAAGGAGTAGTCTGGCGCGGTGTTGGCCTGAGTGAAGAGGCCGCAACCATGCTATCTGGCCACGGGTTGTGTCTGACCTTCGTTAGCGTGGCGATACGACTAGGAATCATCAGTCACATTGAAGCGCAACAGATTCTTGGGCAATTGCACGCGCCGTTGCTAGAGATATTGCACCTTCCTCCTCCTCCTTTCATGAGCAGCTTCTCCCCGCTCACAGATGTTGCCATAATGCGCCACGAAACGCAGAGTGTTCGGTTGTTCGCCAGTTAATGAAACTAGAGAGCATGACTGTGTACACTTTACGACGTATTTCTATGGCGCTGTCATTCTGAGTCCTCCACAGCGCGCGGCGCGGAGCGTGGAGGCAGAAACGAGACAGTGCTATGCTTGGCGGCACGGCCCCGACAAGCTAAGACCGGCGTTGCCAATGGTGCTGCAGGAGCCCATTTCTGAGT
>VGTJ01000230.1 GCA_016874775.1 Deltaproteobacteria bacterium | reverse complement strand
AGACTTCGATACTTAGACCGAAGCCAGCACACAATGGTCTCGTCTCTCATCCCTGCTCTTGTGCAGAGGCTCTCCACTCCGGTCAATCACTATTGCGGTAAGTTGTTTCCTGCCACCGCCTAAGAGTCCGTAAAAGCGCTCTTCTTGGAGGCACAACAATTCATGTAGGTGAGCTTTGTAGAGTTCAGGGAAGGCGACGGCAAGCGACGGAACATGTTCGTGCTTAGCCAAGCGGGCGAGGCGGCCTGTTGATCTCACGCGATAATGCATCAACGGCTTATCGACGAGAGTGAATTGGTATCCGTGTGCCAGGGCTGATAACCACAGAGAAGCATCCGAGCAGTATACTCTTGGGTTGTAACCACCGACGGTATCGTACACCTCTCTCCTATAGAGAAATGTGTTTGGTCCCGAATTGGAACCAGACATGACACCAAGGGAGGGTGGGCTGCGGTGTCCAGACTCCAGTTTTCTCACCAAAAGAGACAATTTGCGTATACGCGCCAGCGAAGCGCTCGTCGGTGAGTGCGTGAATGGTTTCACTGAGATACTCTGGGGCAAGCAGATCATCGCAATCGAATGACAAAAGATAGTCGCCGCAGGAATTCGCGACGGCTGTGTTTCTTGCAGTTTGCGGGCCCGTGTTGGTTTCGTGTCTGATCACTTTCACCCGTGGAAAATCGAATTCCGACAGTATGGCGGCTGCCGATGGTTCTGGCGAGGCATCGTCCACCACGACAAGCTCAAAATGCTGATAGGTTTGCTGCTGCAGGCTTCGCAGTGCTTCTCTATAAAAATCCGGCGCGTCGAAGTAAGGTGTAATGATCGAGACGAGTGGTATAGTTTTCATTCGACATCTCTTCCGGTTGTGTACCAAATGGGTACGACCGGTTCTTCATATACAGGATCGAAGGTCTGGGAAAAGCAAGTGAAAGGGGTGTTTACCTGCCGATGAAGACGCTGTTGTCCGTGGGGGCGAACCGACCTCAATCAAACCACGCGAGATTGGTACATTGAGGGTTTCATCAGAGAGACCGTAGCGTGCGTACAGCGCACGCTACCCCCAACTGTACGAATCTTCTGTGGTCCGATTTTAGCGGAACTTTACGCAACATCTGTCTGCCAGACTTTGCTGTGAGCGGAAAACGAGACTAACTCTCTATAGCTTCGTCGAGGGTGCCGTCGTCAACGATAGCGTGCTCTCTCTCTTCTTGTGGTGCTGCAGCCATAGCCCGCCCAGTGTCCGCCAGGGTCCGGAAAATCAATGCTTCGTCGAACTGGAAGGAGATCGGTGGTGGTTGCGGAAACTCTACCGGTGGCAACGAGAACGGTAGCTGCGCAATCCGAGAATTATAGACACAAGCCAATAACGCTGGAAGGTGAATAACATCTTCGAGGTTGTACCGCAGCAGTGTTTCCAAGGCTCTGGGTTCTCCCTGTTTATGATACTGCCATAAGAGAACTGCACACCACCCATCAAGCAGTGACATTGGCCCCTCACGTTCTAGGCCAAGCGTGCGCTCAATTTTTTTTAGCCCACCTGTGTATCCCAGAGCCGCGAGCGGATAGCGCAGATCGATATGCGCATGCGCAAGAGGAATACCTAACTCCTGCCGCAGGAACGGCAGGTCAAAAAGTTTGCCGTTGTAGGTGACGAGCATAGTGAACTGATCGATGTCGCTGGCGAAGTGGTCGAGATCGACTCCGCGAACGTACACGCGGGGTTGACTGCCATCGTAGACCCCAACAACGGTGACGTGAGAGAGGCCGGCAACCGCTCCTGTTGTCTCGATATCAAGATAGGCGATACGTTGTCCAAACTCAGGAAACAATCGCCATTGCAATGCGCCAGAAAGCTTGTTCGTGAAGTAGTGAGCATCGCGACGTTCAAGCGCATGGAGGGATTGTTCCAGCTCCCGACAGCCCAGATCGCGTTGCCATTGAGAAACAGGAACTTGTGAAGGAGAGTGTAAGAATTCTTCCCAGGTGGTAATGCCTGCTGCCCAGATTCGTTTTTCGGTCTTCTCTCCGATACCGTGAAGATGTTGAAAGGTGTGCTGTAGCATACAGTTCTCAGCGCTCAGCGCTCAGCTTTCAGCCTGCGGTTCTTCGTTTCTGCCTGGCTGATCGCTGATTGCTGATTGCCGATTGCTTTCTCCTTAGTTCTCGTAGCTCCGCAATACTCGCCCAGAACACGCCCCGGTCAGTTCTCCATTACGTTGGACAATCTGACCATTGACGACGGTATAGCGATAGCCGTCGGCGCGCGCGACCAACCGCGATGCCCCGCCAGGAAGATCGCTGACAAATTCCTTGTCCTTTGCCTGGACTTTGTCTGGATCGAATATGGTGAGATCTGCTGCCATCCCTTCTTTCAAGAGCCCACGCTGCGGGATGCCAAGGAGGCGTGCAGGGTCAAAGGTGAGTTTACGCACGGCTTGTTCGAGCGACAGTACTTTCTTCTCTCGTACCCAGTGACTCAGCAAGAAACTTGAATAGGTAACTTGGCAAAGGAAGGCGATATGCGCCCCGCCGTCTGAGCCCCCGGTGACAACATACGGATTGGTCGCGAAGCTACGGACGGCATTCTCATCGCCGTTCTGGAATCCGCGGATCAGGAATTGTGTTTCCAGATTCTCAGAGATTGCCAGATCGAGCATCGCTTCAAGTGGAGTTTTGCCTTGTAAACGGCCCAGCTCAACAAGATTCTTGCCGACGAACTCACTGTGCTCTTTCTCGCGTACCGAACTGACAAACACGTCCTGCATACGTTTGGAAAAAATCTTCGGGGCTGGATCATCCAGATCACGTTGCATTGCTACGCGAACCTCTGGGTTAGAATAGTTCGCTATTTTCTGGCTGCGGGGACCCGTACTCGCGGCTTTCCACGCCGGCAGGTCCTCAAATACGGCTCCTCGCATCGTGAACGTGAGGTCGAACCGCTCGCATAACGCCAGCGGATGCACCCGTGTCCCTTCGCGGAAGGCCTCAGCCGTCCAATCGAGGACCTGACTCCAATGCTCTGGTGCAGCCCAGGTTTGCGCTAGTAAATTCCACAACACGGGACGGCCACTCTCCCGCGACAAGCGTGTCATATAGTCCATATCGCGCGGCCCAACTTGCGGAATACCAGGCGGAATCACACAAACAGTTCCACGATGAAAATCCTTTAGTGTTCGCGCGAGCGCGACCGTTTCGTTTTGTGCGGCAAAACGACTGGGCACAGGGGTTCCTTCGCCATCAAAATGCACCGGCCCATAAGAGGATGAAAAGCCGAATGCTCCGGCTTTCACACAATCGCGTACCACCGTTTGCATCTGCTGTATTTCCTCGGCGGTTGCTTCACGTTTGCGCGCTTCGTCGCCCATGACGTGATAACGAATTGTCGAGTGTGGTGCTAAAGCCATGACATTGACACCCAGCCGCCGATCAAGCGCGTTGAGATACTCACCATAGCTTTCCCAATTCCATGGCACCCCGGCCTTCAAGCTTTCGAGCGGCATGGCTTCGACTTTCACAAGCATGCGCGTGATATAGTCGCGATCCTGCGGTTTACATGGAGCAAGACCAAACCCACAGTTAGTCATAAATACACTGGTAAACCCGTGCCAGCAGCTAGGGCTCGCCCAAGGATCCCAAAACAGTTGCGCGTCATAGTGAGTATGGACATCGATAAAGCCAGGGGCAACAACAAGCCCGCGGGCATCGATCACCTCTTGCGCCGACCCGTCAATCTTGCCCATTGCCACAATCTTGCCGCTTGCCACTGCAAGATCGCCGTAATAGCCGGGCAGCCCAGCGCCATCAATAAGAAAGCCATTTTTAATCAACACATCATATTGCATCGGGGTGCCCTCCTTACTATGGTGCACGTAGCGTGCACTGTAGCGTAAATTTCGTTGTCGTGCCAAGGATTCATTCTTGGAGCGTATGCCTTTCTTGTCGATAGACAGGACGATAAAAATCTTGTCTCCAGGTTTCTTCTGTACGAATTTTCGTGTACAAGGAAAAAGTAGGCTGAAACGCAGCAAGCGCAGCTTGGGGCGTGGGGGGGATTGATGGGTAAGGGAGTTGCATGGTGCGCAGGTGTCCTGAGTTTCTCCTTCTTTCTTTCTGCGTGTTCACAAACGCCACCGACGGTTCCTACCTCTCATTTCCTTGCCTGGAGTCAAACCGATAGCTTGAACGGCAAACGAGTCTGTGTGCTCCCTTTTGCTGACGAAGCTAAAGTTCCTGGACTTGCGAATCGAATCCGTCAGAGTTTTGCCGGTCATCTGAGCATCAAGCATTTCGTTGATACTGAATTACATGAGATTGATTCACGCCTTGAGACTCTAGGGCCAGGGTGGCAGACCCTTTCTGCGCAAGATTTGGGAAAAGCCTTAGGTTGTAACGCCCTCATCTATGGAGAAGTAACCAAAGTCAGTCGCCTGTATCTGGCGTTGTATTCTCAGCTCACACTTGAAAGCAACATTCTTTTGGTTGACGCCAGTACGGGTCAAACACTGGTGAAAGACGGGTATGCCACCAAGTTCCGTTCGGCAGGCCTCCCGCTCTCGCCATTGTCTTTCGTTCCAGATACTGTGCGCACGCTCAGTAATCTGTCGGACACCCAGATGGTTCGTGCTGTTGATGACCTCGGGCGTAACTTAGCTGGGAAGGTTCCAGACCTCCCTGCATTGCCAACGTATAGGTCAGCGGCGGCTCCATCCGCTCCGCCAAATGCAGAACTGTTGACTCCACCTCGGGTTCCTGTGTCGGCGTTCACTGCTGAAAAAAAGCTACTGCCTCCTACAAGGACAGTTGCCCAGCTAGAAACCTCTACTTTTGACGTTCCTCCGACAAATGCTGCGGTCAACACAAAGAGTGCGCAGGTTGCCGCTGCGCACTCAGGAACAACCGCACCTCCTCCGGTACAAGCTGAAGGCTATCGACTACAAGTTGCCGCCTTGCGCACCGCCACCGAGGCTCAGAAAGTCGTGCAGCTCCTCCGCACGAAAGGGTATCAGCCGATCGTGGCCCAGTCTGTCGACACGAAGCCCATCTGGCACCGTGTGGTCCTCGGTCCATTCCCTACTATTCACGCGGCCCAAACCGTTGGTGCGCAGATTCATAAAGTCCTGCCGTTCTCACCAGTGGTGATTAACCAGGTGCGTCCGTAACTCCCTTTGTCGTTTTTCCGTAACCAGGCTCTAGCCCCTGAGTGGCAACTCTTGCCTTGTCGCACCGAGGGTGCTTTAACCGTCTGGCAAAAGGAGGACGCATGATGGTGAAGTTCGAAGACTACGCAAATAAATACAAAACCATTCGCATGGAACGCCGCAACGGCATTCTCCAGATGCAGCTCCATACCAACGGTAAAACCTTGCAATGGGGAGCGACTCCACACGAAGAACTCGGCTATTGTTTTCAGGATATCGGGGCCGACCCGGAAAACCGGGCCATTATCATGACTGGTACCGAAGACAAGTTTATCGCTGAATTCGAGATGGGGAGTTTAGGCAAGATTACTCCCCGGTCGTGGGACCATATCTACTACGACGCAAAGCGGTTGCTGATGAATCACCTCGACATCGAAGTGCCAATGATTGCTGCTGTGAACGGCCCAGCAACTATTCACGCTGAGTTAGCGGTTCTCTGCGATATCGTACTCGCGTCGGACAATGCCATATTTCAAGATGCCCCACACTTTCCCGGAGGATTAGTGCCTGGTGACGGCGTCCACGTCGTGTGGCCTTTGGTATTAGGTGCGAATCGTGGCCGTTATTTCTTGCTCACTGGCCAAAAACTTTCCGCGCAAGAAGCGCTCAATCTTGGCGTGGTCAGCGAAGTCCTCCCCAAAGACAAACTGGTATCTCGCGCTTGGGAGCTTGCCGAGGCTATTGTAAAAAAACCTCCTCTCACTGTTCGTTATGCTCGGGTCGCGATGGTGCAGCAAATCAAGCGGCTCATGCTTGATAATCTGGGATATGGACTTGCGCTGGAAGGACTCGGGGCATTGGATTATTGGCCGACGGGACAAGACTAACGGGGGGCTGGGGTCAGGGGCCGAGAGTTGGTAAAGGGGGAAAATAGATGTGCAGTGCTGCCTTCTCTTTTTTTGCCGATTCCTGCTCTCTAGCTCCCGACCCCTGTCACGGAGTGATACATGGCAGGAAAATTCGATGGAAAAGTAGCAATTGTCACGGCAGGTGGTTCTGGGATTGGAGCAGCGACTGCACGGCGATTTACCCAAGAAGGCGCCGCTGTCGTGATCGCTGATCTCAGTGGTAAACGTGCAGAAGAAGTGACTGCCGGCATTAAGAAGAATGGTGGAAAAGCGGCCTGCCTCAAAATGGACGCTGCGGACCCCGAAGCTGTGCAGGCAACGATCAAGTTAGCACTCGATACCTACGGCCGACTCGACATCATGTTTAACAATGCCGGAGCGGCTGATGTCGCGTCGCTGGAGGACACTACGGTAGAGAGTTGGAACCGAATAATTGCCGTGACGCTCACCAGTACGTTTCTTGGTATGAAGTATTGTCTTCCGATCATGCGCAAACAGGGCAAAGGCGTTATTATTAATACTGCTTCTGTTTCTGGCACTGCTGGTGATTATGGCCTGTCGTCGTACAATGCAGCCAAGGCTGGCGTAATCAATCTGACTCGTTCTGCAGCAATCGAAAATGCTCAGTATGGCATCCGCGTTAACTGCGTATGTCCGGGGGCAATCAATACCCGCGTTGCGCAGATTCTCGGCCCCGGACGAGAAGACGAATTCCGTCGACTGCAAGCTGCAGTTCACCCGCTTGGTCGTATGGGTGAACCAGAAGAAATTGCTAATACGGTGTTCTTTCTGGCTTCTGACGAATCTTCGTTTATCACTGGAGAAGCGATCGTCGTTGATGGTGGTGTTTCTGCTCACACTGGATTTCCCAGTTTTTTGACGATGCAAAAGCAACAATAGCAGGACCGTCGTCACTACCGGTTTCGTGTAGCCCTTTCCACTGACTCACATAAGCACGCAGGAATAAGTTCTGCGGTCCGAACATGCTCTCTTGCGCCCCGTAGGGACGCCTGACGGTAGCCAGGCCATGAATGGCCTGGGGAACAACACGAATGAATCCGCGCGTTGCGTAGCGACGCGGAGACACACGCGGCGTCGTTTTCCGGGCCTTGAAAGGCCCGGCTACCTGCACGCGCCGTTCCGCGGCAACAAAAAGGGGATCCATAACACCGAAAAACTTATGCTTAGGTGCACGAAATATTGAGTACTTGGCAAAGTTGCCTGGAACTACTGCCCTATCCGTGCATCGTAACGCTCGGTGCTCTTTTCCTGGGACTTTTTTGCGGAGGCTTTCGTAAGAGACGTGCGACTCGGCTTTGGCAGAGCCGCCATCGTGCCTCGACAGCGTAAAGATCGGCAATGACACGGGTAGAGCACCATTGCCTGTGGCTGGTCCTCGTCCGCGAGTTCCAATTGATAGTCATAGGTGAGTTCCTCGCCAGCCTTGATGTTCCTGCGAGCGACGATAAATATGTGGCCACGGGCTGTGAGATGTGTTTCACAGTTTCCCTGACAGCTATGATTAATTCTCTTTGCCGGTCCTCCATTTACCGCTGCATCGATATACGTTCGACTACTGACACCGAACAAAAGAACCATCGTGCGGCGGCTGCGTGTCCACCGTGCTTCAGCCTCGTGAGCAGAGATGCGTTCGCCGGTGTATTCGATAATGCGAGTGCCCTTTTGATGTCGCAGGCAGCAAAGCCGCCGAGACCTGCAATGGGCGATCGTTTGACGATCATCAGCTCCGTCCGCGGTCGCAAGCTGCGTGTTACCATTGATTAAATCAATCCTCCTTAGGCATGGGCAAGAATTAAGTTACCGATTAAGAGCGAGGAAGAAGCGTATAGTTCCAATCGCCATGAAACTTACCGGGTTTGATATTGAGCGCTTGAAACTCATCGTCGGAGACCTGTAGGCCTTTG
>VGTJ01000229.1 GCA_016874775.1 Deltaproteobacteria bacterium | reverse complement strand
ACCGAAGCCAGCACACAATGGTCTCGTCTCTCATCCCTGCTCTTGTGCAGAGGCTCTCCACTCCGGTCAATCACTATTGCGGTAAGTTGTTTCCTGCCACCGCCTTAGCCGACCATTTCTTCAAAGCCACGGCTGGCGAACGGAACGAGAAAGCACTGCAGTATACGATCCAAGCCGCGGAACGTGCGAACACGCTCCTGGCCTACGAAGAAGCTGCCACCTATTATGAGCGTGCATTTCACCTTCTGCCTCAGTATGAGGCCTCGATACACCAACGCGGGGAAATCCTGCTAGCGATGGGACACGCGTTGGCACGCGCAGGCGAGCTGAAGCGAGCACGCGCCACCTTTTCACAAGCTGCAGTCACTGCTCGTGATCTACTCGCGCACGGAGAGACCACAACCGCGGCACTCCTCCTCACGCGTGCGGCATTGGGATTTTCTGGGCATGGCGATATCGCCACTCGTTTTGATCAGGCTATGGTCAGCCTGTTAGAAGAGGCTCTCGCCGCGTTACCAGAAGAAGATAGTGCACTACGAGTGAGAGTGCTGAGCCGTCTCGCGATGGCGCTCTACTTTTCTCCGTTCATGGATCGGTGCGATGCCTTGAGCCGCGAAGCAGTGGAAATGGCTCGCCGACTGGGAGACACGACCGCCCTTGCCTACGCCCTGAACGCCCGACAAATCGCGCTGATTGGACCAGATACCGTGCAGGAGCGGTTGGCCTTGTCGACCGAGATCATTCACCTTGCTGAACAAGAAAGCAGACAAGAGTTGGCGCTCGCCGGTCGTCTGGGACGGATCATGAGCCTGCTTGAGCTTGGCGATCCTCAGGCAATCGAGCAAGAATTGCATTTGTATGTAGCTATTGCGACCGAACTCCGCCAACCCTTTTATCTCTGGCATGGCACGATCTTGCGCGCGATGGCAGCGCTCCTTGCTGGCCAACTCGCAGAGGCCGAGCAGTTGGTTCAACACGGATTAACCCTCGGCCAACAGATACAAACACCTAACGCCTTTCTTTTGTTCACCGTGCAACTGTTCGCCCTCCGCCGCGAACAAGGACGAGTACAGGAGCTTGAAGATGCGAGCAGAGGCCTGGTTGAGCGGTTTCCCGCTATTCCTGGCTTACGTACTGGGCTTGCCTTTCTCTACAGTGAGATTGGGCGTGAGAAAGAGGCTCGTGAAGAGTTCGAACATGTCGCGGCTCAGGACTTCACGGATATCGTCCGTGACCAAGGCTGGCTTGGCAGCATGACGAACTTAGCCCAGGTTGCCTTCTTTCTTCACGATAAGAAACGAGCGAGCACCTTATACAACATGTTACTTCCGTATGCTGAACGGAATGTGATTGTCGGCTCAGCCAACGATTGCTTTGGTGCGGTTGCACGCTATCTGGGCTTACTCGCCGCCACACTAGAGCGATGGGATGAGGCAACGCATCACTTTGAGAAGGCTATAGCACTCAATAGGCGAGTCGGCGCACGACTGTTTACCGCCCATACCCAATGCGACTATGCTGCACTGCTGATCACCCAGGGGAATCCCAACGATGTTGGACGCGCGCGCGAGCTGCTCGACACAGCACTTTCTACCGCGCAAGAGTTGGGAATGACACGGCTGGAAGGCAAAATTCAGGGGCTCGGAATGAAGGACTGGGAGCGAGGGAAGGAAGTTCCTCCTCCACAGGTCTCCCATCTCCAGCCTGCGGCCTTCAAATCTCAACCCTCGGATACGGAACAGAGGCCACTGGAGGTTCCCTCTCCCACTCCTCCCCCTTCATCCCGAACTCTGAACTTTCTTCGCCCTGAAGGTGACTCCTGGGCAGTCAGCTATGAGGGAACGGCCGTACGACTCCAGGATACAAAGGGCCTGGCTCATCTCGCCTGCTTGTTACGTGAACCGCAGCGAGAGTTTCATGTCTTTGACCTGCTAGCGATGACCGACGGCATGCCAACGGACAGTTTGGGCACACGAAAACACGAAGCGCAAATACTTGAACTCTCATCTAGCAGTGAGTTTCCCAGCGACGCAGCATCCCCCGATCAGCAGGCAAGGACAATGTATCAGCAGCGCTTACAAGACTTGCGCGAAGAACTCGACACAGCAGAACGCCTCAACGACCTTGGGCGGGTCAATAGTCTCCAGAGCGAAATTGACTTTCTGACAGGTGAATTCGCGGCGGCGTACGGAACTGGCACGTATGCTCGCAAACGTAACAGTGACACCGAAAAAGTACGCAAGACGATTACTCACCGGATACGGACAATGATGAGCAAAATAAAAAAGGCTCACCCAAGTCTGTGGCGGCATCTCCACGTTTCGCTCAAAACCGGAACGTATTGCTCGTACAACCCAGAGAAACCAACGGAGTGGGACGTGTAAACACCTCCCCCTTCGGAAAATGAAGAATGAACTGACACCCCTTCTTCTCGTCATCTGTAGTCGCCTGGGGCGATCTTCAGTTGGGTTTATCCTGGTCACTCTCTACCTCCATTCGCGGGACGTACAAAGTTCCCTCTCCCTGCCAGGGGCAATGGCGTTAAGTTAGCAGCTTTCTGATTCCCTCTCCCTCAGCAGACATCATCATTGGCTGATTCGGCCGTGCTAGGAAAGTCAGATATTTTTCTCCCGCCCAGCTTCATTTCCCGCATTTGCGACGCGCCGTGTCGCAGTGCGACGCGTAATCTAGCGCCTTCCTTATAGAACGCCTGCAGGAGGCGCTCCCAGAGAAAGCAAAGGAAAAGAAGGATTAAGAAAATGACACCACCATAAGCAATCTACTAACCGGAAAAGAACTGGAGGAACAGTCATTTCGCACACAACCATACACACACGAAAGGAATACGACCATGAAATCGACTATCACACACGTTACTGCTGCGATCTTTAAGAAAACCGCTTACGTCTTGGGAATGTTTTCACTTCTCGCAACTATGAATGGTGGAGACGCACAAGCTGACCGGTCTGTGGGAAATAGCACCCTCATTCTTTCGCACGGAACGTGGACACACACAGCTTCCGCATGTACCCCCGATGAGAGCAGTATCGACTATCAGATGGGTGGCGCAAGCGTTTCGTTCCCAGGTTCAATTACTGGCGAAATCACGCTCCGCTGCAACATCACCAATATCATGGACCCGAACTTTCCCTCCTGGAATACACTTGAAGTGGTGTACCGTGATCCAGACGGGAGCGGAGCAGCAAATCGGGTAAGAGTCACCCTTCATAAAGTTGGGTTGAACGGGACAGCAGAAAACCTAACGCCTTCCAACTCCGGTGGTCAGCTGACATTGCCCATTGACCCCTCACTACTTGCAACCTTCGATAGCAACACCGCGGCAAGCACCACTTCGTCAACGCAAGTACACACAGTTGGCGTTAATCATAACTTCGACTTCGCCACCAATGCGTACTATGTCAAAATCACGTTAAAGCGGGACGCGGGTTCAACAACTAACCCTGCAGCGTTCGTTGTTCGACTCAACGGGAATGTCTTCCTTGGTGGGTGATACAAATAGCCGCTCTCATGTTGAAGTGACGCTTTCGCGCCCTGGTCAGCACTGACCGGGGCGCGGTGTTTTTGGTACAAGCACTCCCCAATCCGCATTCCGCAGTCGCTCTAACCCTTGACAAAGCCAGACCAGCCAACTAGTCAGGGAGCAGTTTTTTCCTGCGAGGGAATCATGCCAACAAAATATGTCGAAGTTGACGGCTATGCGGTGAACTATTTTCACACCGGCCGCACGACGCTACCCAGTGTGACACCAGATACGAGTAAGGGAAAAGTACTGTTGTATCTCCACGGTGCAGGCAGCAACGGTCATTTTGGTCATAAAATGATTGACCTGCTCTCGGCAAAACACAGCCCGTTTTCGCTTGACTATCCCGGTCACGGACGCTCAAGCGGCACGGAAAGCTTGAAGAGCGTCACTGCGTACAGTGAGTTAGTCTATGGTTTCTGGAAAAAGTTGGGCTTGCGTCCGGCGTATCTCATTGGTCACTCCATGGGCGGTGCGGTCTCCATGGATCTGGCGCTTCGCCATCCTGACATGGTCGAGGGGTTGATCCTCACCTGCACGGCAGCAAAATTTAACATCACCGATGAGCGAGCCAATATCTGGAAAGACGTCATGCAAGGCCGTGCAGGACAGCCGTTTAACAAAGATTCATGTTCTCCGGCCACACCGATGAACATCGTCCAAGAAGGTTGGATGGAACAAATCCAAACCGACCCGCGTGTACGCTACTTTGATCTCGTTGCATGCCAGCAAGTGGACTTAACCGCCAAGATTGGCGAGATTCGCAAACCGACGTTGGTGCTGGCTGGACAAGACGACCAGAGCACCCCGGTCGCGCAGAGTGAACAGCTTCGTGACAAAATTTCCGGCGCAAAACTGATAGTGATTCCGCAAGCTGGCCATTGGTTGCCAATCGAGAAGCCGCAAGAAGCGTGCGAGGCGATTACGGCGTTTTTGGGGACGTAAAACGTAATGCGTAAAACGTAAAGAAGGAGGGATAGTGGTTACGCTTTGCGTTTTACGTTTTATCTTGGAGTTACCGAGTACGGTTTACCTTCCAATTATCACCTGTATCCGAGGAAAAATTTATGAGTATCAAAGGCAAAGCTGCTATTGCAGGCGTTTACGAACATCCGTTGCGGTGGGCGCCGCATAAGACCCAGTATCAAATCATGGCCGAGAGCGCACGGGGCGCATTAGACGATGCCGGCCTGAAAATTAAGGATGTCGACGGTCTGTTCACTTCCGGTGTGAGCGGTATGGGTATCGTCTCCCTCGCTGAGCATCTGAACCTCAATCCAGATTTCTTAGATTCCAATTCGATCGGTGGTTCGTCGTTTGTATCGCACACAGCGCATGCAGCGGCGGCGATTGCGGCTGGCTATTGCAATGTCGCACTGATTCTCTATGGCAGCAAATGGTCGTCCGACCGTTTTGCGATTGGCACTGGCGGTGCCAGCGGTGGTGATCCCTCTGAGCAGTTTGAAAACTGCTACGGCCCCACTACAGTCGGTGATTATGCACTGACTGCACAGCGCCACATGCATGAATTTGGCACGACCAGTGAGCAACTGGCAGAAATTGCCGTCACTATGCGGCGGCACGCATCGATGAATCCACACGCAAAGTTTCGCGACCCCATTACCGTCAATGATGTCTTATCCTCACGGCTTGTTTCTTCTCCCCTCCACCTGCTTGATTGCTGTATGATTTCTGATGGTGGTGGTGCGATCGTTGTCACCTCAGCCGAGCGTGCACGAGACCTCAAGAAGAAACCCGTACATCTCTTAGGTGCAGCCGAAGCCTGCTATCACACCAGTGCAGGCGTACGAGATCTGACCAACGCAGCCGCAAAGCAGTCCGGCCCCAAAGCGTTGGAACGTGCGGGAGTCGCCCACAAAGACATCAACATGGCGATGATCTACGATTCGTTCACGATCACCGTATTAGTAACGTTGGAGAGCTTAGGGTTTTGCAAAAAAGGCGAAGGCGGCGCGTTCGTACAGAATGGGCGTATCGGCCTCGGTGGTGCACTGCCGATCAACACCGACGGTGGTGGTCTCTCGTCAAATCATCCAGGCATGCGCGGTATCTTCCTGGTTATCGAAGCAACCAAGCAGTTGCGCGGTGAGTGTGCAGACCGGCAAGTGAAAGACTGCAAGATCGCAATGGTGCACGGCACGGGTGGAACGTTGGGGCTGCGGCATAGTGGAGCGTCTTTAGTACTGGGCGTTTAAGAAAAAATAGCCAGTATGGTAAGGCCAATGAAAAATTAAAAATCAAAAATGGAGAATTGAGAACAATAAAGTTCTTTTCGTTTTTCATTTTGCATTTTACATTTTTAATTCTTCATTGTTCCCTCCGACTGACTACTGTTTACGGAGTAAACAATGGCCGAAGAAAAAAAATACAAAAAACCGATTCCTCGCATCGATGAAGAAAATAAGCCGTTTTGGGAAGCCTGCGCTCGGCACGAATTATACGTTCAGAAGTGTCGTAGCTGTGGCAAAGTCTTCTACTACGCACGCTCGTTTTGCCCGGAGGATCTGTCGCAAGACCTTGAATGGGTCAAATGCAGCGGCAAAGGGAAAGTCTACACCTTTACAGTCACGCGACAGAACCAAAGCGCAGGTTTCCGTGACAACCTGCCCTACATTATGGCGTATGTTGAGCTTGACGAAGGTGTACGCATGCTGACGAATATCGTTGAGTGCAAACCCGAAGATGTGAAGATCGGCATGCCAGTCGAAGTCACGTTTGAAGATGCCACCCCAGAAATTTCGATCCCGCTATTTCGGCCTGCAAGATAATGACTAGCTTCGGAGGGGTATAGGGAGATATGCCCCTCCACAAAACACGAGCTATGCCCATTCCACAGCGCCTTATTCAATGGGCGGTTCGGTCACGAGTTTTCAGGAAATTTGCCCATTCCCTTTTGATCGCTGAACCTCAGGAAGCTGATCCTTCTGAGGGAAACACCCTTTTGGAAAGTTTCGTTGTCCGTTGTCAGGCGATCGACCGGCCTCGGGTGCTCGAACTCGGCACCAAACGATCTATTGCAGAACGGTCAACGCGCCACGACGTTTGGATTCCTCACGCAAGTGAGTATCTCGGAACGGATATCACAAGTGGAGAAGATGTTGATATCGTCGCCGACGTGCATCGTTTGACGCACGTTGTTGGCGAAGAGCAGTTCGATGTGATTGTCTCGTGTTCGACCTTCGAACACTTCAAATACCCTCACCTCGCAGCTCACGAAATTATGAAAACGCTACGGGTCGGCGGGGTGCTACTTATTCAAACTCACCACGCTTTTCCCCTTCACGCCTACCCGTACGATTACTTCCGCTTCTCGCGCGAGGCTCTGGCTGGACTTTTTGGCACCCAGATGGGCTTCAAGGTCGTTTCAACCGCATACCAGTTTTCTGCAAAACTGTTCTCGAAGCAAGAACCTATCACTGCACAATTTCCGATGTTCCTGAATGTTCTACTGTTCGGCGAGAAGATCGGCAAAACCCCGGATACATACGTCTTCGAGTATGATGTGAGTTAGTTCTGTCGTGAAGAAGAGAGAGTAAACCCGCTCTGTTGCTCCTGAGCGAGCGAATCTACAAGTCCGGCAAAATCTTCAAAGTATCGACCATGGGTGCGGCGCAAGACCTCTTCTGAAACCGCTTCGAGTATAACCACCTCATGCTCTATTCCATCATGGTGAAGAGCAAGTTCCAGTTCAAGACGCGCCTCCTCAGCTTTTCGCTGCTCCGAGCTAACAAACTTCCTAAAAGTGACGATTCGACCACTAGGCCGATCGTATTCAATTAAAAACAACATAGGACGATCCTTACTTATTAACTTCTATTGATACTTTGAAATAATATCTAGAGCCTGATGCAATATCTCCAGAGTTTTTTGTTTCCCTTGGCTCACTTCCTCATCGGAAACCACAAATTGAGCCTTGGTTTCCTCGTCACTCCCTTGTAAGGGTACATTTGCTAACCCGACAACTTCCTCTTCGGCCACCATCTTTGAGATATGCATGAGAACTCTTTGAATCCTGTCATCCCCTCCGCCGTATTTAAGCCCCGGATCTAGCACATCCGAAGACCTTTCTGAAAGTTCAGCCCAAAGATGTTGTAACAAGGTTCGGACTTGGATCTCAACCATTTTGTCGAGACATCTCACAATAACATGAACAGCACGGTAGCCGTGGCTTGGTTTCTGACGACGATCAACAATGGTCGTACGTTCAAAAGCCTTCTGAAGGGATTGAACAACGACCTCTTGGTTAGCAATATCAGGCACAATCAATCGACAACCCGCAATGTCTTGCATCTGGGTTAAACGGATACTCTCTCTACGCAATTTCTCGATGATAGATGAGGTAGATTTCGCCCGTCTTCCTGCAGGTTCTAATGCTTAGGCGGTGGCAGGAAACAACTTACCGCAATAGTGATTGACCGGAGTGGAGAGCCTCTGCACAAGAGCAGGGATGAGAGACGAGACCATTGTGTGCTGGCTTCGGTCTAAGTATCGAAGTCTGGTCGAAGAGCTGGATGAACGCGGGCGAC
>VGTJ01000228.1 GCA_016874775.1 Deltaproteobacteria bacterium | reverse complement strand
GTGCAATTCTTCGGCGTGCTCACCAAATATTCGACGTACTGCTTCTTGGTAATCATATCCCTAAAATGATACTTGTGGTCCTCAAGCGTAAGTCCTGCGAATGTCGCAGTCGGATTACGTAACACCCTCAACCTGGCCAATGCGCCAAATGCAGGCATGATCAAAGAACGGACGATGCAAATGGCACAACTGCAGATGGTCCAACAACCGCCAAGCCCAGTAAACGAGGCCCTAGGGCATCACCGCATCCTACCCACCTCACCGTTGACCGAAGTGCCGTTTGTCTGTTGTCCGACGTGTTAAGGTGTACGAATGGAGATAATCTTGTAATTCCCTCTCCCTCAGGGAGGGTGAGGGTGAGGGAATGGAATAAGGAAAACCACTTTTTCTTCCCCTCATCCTGACCTTCTCCCGGCGGGAGAAGGAACCCACTGCCGTGGGTACACGAATAATACCGAACACTTCTGATACAAAACTACCCCACCCTCCGCACCAACTCAGCCATCACCGCTGCCGCTTCAGTTCCTTCCTGTCGCAACCCCGCGACGACCCCCTGACGATCTTCAGCCGGGCGATTCTGACTCACCTTCCACTTTCCAGTGAGCTGCGTGATCGGTATTTCAACCCCAACGATGGCGCCTAACATCTTGTCAATGTAGTCATCAGGCGCATCAGTGGTTCTCCACGGCTCACTGCGTCCGGCTTCGTAACGATTGGTGAGGCGATCGACCAATTGCCGCAGCCACACTTTATCGTCGATAAAATACAACGGACCATGCGCATGCACCACGACATAGTTCCACGTCGGTACCACCTTGCCAGTCTCTTTTTTACTCGGGTACCAAGAAGGGGAAATGTAAGTATCCGGCCCCTGAAAGATCGCGAGCGACGGTGTTCCAGAGGCAAGATCTCGCCACAACGGATTTACACGAGCGATGTGACCACGGAGAATCCCGAACGGCGTAGGCTCTGGGTCAATCTCAAACGGAAGATGATTTGCGTCCAGGCCATGAACAGTCAGCGTTACCAATGCGGCCAACGGATACGTACGCATCAAATCGTGCAAGACGGGAACCCGCATTTCTTCGAAGTGTTTGGGAAGATACATGACAGTCCTCTCTTCATTCAGCAAGCTACGGATCGTGAAGGGCGAGGAGTATCGCGCGTAAGCCTCACCGTCAATCATTTGCAGGAGTGAAGACCAATATCGCCCGCCGTGTTCGTAAGGTATACTCCTTCCTTGGAGAAAACCACGACATGGCTACACCAACAGCGCCAGAGACGTCTTCAGTCGCAGCCTCTGAGGTTCCGGTTTCCCGTGCTGCTCAGTGTGTGATTCTCAACGGCATTAGTTGGGAAACGTACGAACGCCTACTCACTGAACATCATTGCCAGGGATAACCGAAGAAGCACTGAATCATCTACTCGGAACACTCACCCAAATGAAGCAGACCGCTTGGGTTCGCCACGTGCGACAGTGGGCACGCCAAGCCCAGTAGTAGGTCGATGGTAGCATTTCTCGCCGACTGGTCGTTACCAGTTGGCGGGAAATCTCGGCAGTGCGTTTTGGTATGTGATCGGGTTGTGTCGATTTGAGCCTGGGGAGCTTGATGCATTTTTACCGGCGGGGACGTTACGGCAACTCGGTCCGGATGAACCGTTGTAGAACAGAGAGTGATGGGAACAGGCTTTAGGTTTTAGGCTGAAGGCTGCAGGGAGAGGAAAAAAGCGCCTCCCAAAGGAGCGAGCGATAAGAGCTATGACCAGCCTTGGCGTTGCAAAGAAACTTTACCGATTTCCCACCAGACCATGTTGATATAGGTCTCCTAAATGAAATCTGCCGTGTGACTACTCTCCATGCATCGACAGGCTCAGCATGAACGGACAAACCTCAACGCGTGCAAGCTCGCACCCGTACACCCTGAGCTTGTCGAAGGGTGGTGTAGAGCTCTCATGTCTTCATTTCAACTAGGATACCTATAGATGTCAGGCGGATGACAGTTCCCATACGCTGCCGTCTGGTGCGAAAGCGTGGATGACGAAGGAAACGGCGAATACCTCTTGCAGTGTCAGTGACTAAGCCTGTGGTGACGACAAGGCAATAATTCTGATGACAGAGCCGACGACGAAAAAAATCATCATCGCGAGTGAAAAAGGTCGGGGATTTTAAACGATGGAGGTAGCGCAGAATCTCTTCAAAGTCTTGCCACTCTGGGCGACCGATGTCTCGTCCAATCTGTTGTGGGCGTAGGCGCGCTTGTCGCAAGGTCTCGACTTGATGTTCGGGAATATTGTGATCGAGAAGAATCACGCTGCCGTCTTCGTTTTGGGCAAGACCTCACGCACGATCCCTTTACGACTCAGAGTGAGGGCTTCATGTACTGCTTCTGGAACGATACGCCCTTGGTATTCTCGGGCTATTTGCTCAGCCGTGAAATTCGCCCGAAGCAGTTCTAATGCATCAGATACCAGGATGCGTGTGCCTTTGAAGATTAAACGTCCGCCACACACGCGCGTGTCAGTGGCTAAATATCGACCAATTTCAATCCGCGCCATGGAAGTTCTCCGTAAAAATGCACGATACGCCGCCCTAAGAAGCTGTTGAAAAACCCTTCGACAAGCTCAGGGTTAACGGAGAAAGACAAAGTGCTGAGAGAGATTTCCCGTACGTACTGAGCTTGTCGAAGTACGGTTTCGCTTTCTGGAACAGCCTCTGAGGAATATATCAACAGCTTCTAAGGGGAGGAACAAGACCAGGCTGAGCAGAGAAGAAAAAAACAAAAAGGGCGGCAATAGAACTGTAAGTGACGAAAGAAAAACCCGCGGAGTGGTGAACTCAGAAGGCGGATTAAGCAGCAAGCACCGGTTGGGTCATACGAATCTATATTACGCAATTCCAAAACGACAATTGAAATCCCCTCACCCTAGCCCTCTCCCTAAGGGAGAGGGAACTCTTAGGGTGTTTTGCGAGTGTTCTTATTTCCGCTGATCAATCGCCGCGTAGGGTTGATCGTGGGTGCCAGTGTAGATCTGATCTGGCCGGAAGATGCGGTTGTTACGCAACTGCTCAGCCCAGTGGGCTAACCAACCGGCGACACGTGCAATCGCAAAGATCGGCGTGAACTGATCAATGTGAATGCCGAGCTTGTCGTAGACCACGCCTGAGTAGAAATCGACGTTCGAGGCAATACCTTTGGCGCCAACGTGATCGTTAATCGCTTGCTCGACTTCTTGCGCGACTTTGTAGAGCGGATGTTCACCTTTCACTTTGAACAGGTGCTGCGCGAGGCCTTGCAATGCGAATGCGCGTGGGTCTTTGACTTTGTAGACCCGATGGCCGACGCCCATGATTTTTTCTTTGCGTTCAAGTTTGCCTTTGATAAAGGGGCGGACATTTTCGACCGTCTTGATCTCACGAAACATCTTGAGCGCTTGCTCGTTGGCGCCACCATGCAATGGACCAGTGAGCGCGCCAATCGCCGAGGCAACCATCGTGTACGGATCGGCCAGTGTCGAACCAACGACGAGTCCACTAAATGTTGACGCGTTCATCGTGTGTTCGGCATGGAGGATCAAGCAGACATCAAGGATATGCACATCCAACGGATCAGGATCTTGCTCGGTCAACATCCACAGGAAGTTTGCTGCATGCGATAGATCATCGCGCGGGCGGACTGGCTCATCCCCATGGCGCATGCGCTCAAAGGCAGCAACAATCGTCGGCATTTTGGCAATCAGACGAATGATTGACCAGTAGTGTTTCTCTTGACTGAGAACATCCGTTCCCGGAGGGGCTTCGGCTGCATCAATCTTGGCAGGATAGAACATCCCAAGCGCAGAAATAGCCGCCTGTAACGCATCCATCGGATGCCCATTCTCAGGCAGGCATTTGATGAGATCGGTCAGCTTATACTTGATGCGCCGATGCGTGCGCAGATCGTGATCGAACTTCGCGAGCTCGTCGCGATTCGGAAGTTTGCCCCATAGCAATAGGTAGGCGACTTCTTCGTAGGTACTTTTTTCAGCGAGCGTCTCGATCGGAATTCCCCGATACTCCAGGATCCCCTTTTGGCCGTCAATGAAGCCAACCTGTGACTCCATAATCGGCACGCCTTCAAGGCCAGGAACTAGCTGCTTCTCCATAGTTAACCTTTCCAGTACGTAACGTTAGCGTCAGTTCAGTGCTGTAACTGCGATCGACACTCTCCCACAGAGCATCGACTCATCAACCCATTTGTTTAGTGAAAGCACCCAGGTCAAAGTAGTCACGCCATGCAGCAATCTTACCATTCTTAATCTCAAACACGCCAGCAACAGGTAGCTCGACTTTTTTGGGGCCCATGACGAAACGGTCGACCCGCTCATTCATCACCACATTACCAGCGGAGGTCGTGTGTTTGATTTCAAACTGCGCTTCCTGGGCACCTTTTAGAAACGGCTCGATGAATTTGCGAATAGCAGCTTTCCCCACCATCGGTTCCATCGGAATGTTGTGATAGAAACAATCTTCGGTCATATATGAAAGCACTTCATCCGTGTTCAGCCGCGACCAGGCACGACAAAAATCCGTCACGAGTTTTTCATTTTCAGCGCTCATAGAGAGTCCTCCTTTGCACAAGTTACTGCTTCAGAAAGTCGACGCTTGCAACGCTTCTTTCCTTCATTGGAAATGTCTTATCACTGACAACCCTAGGGCGGCAAGGGAAGGCTCGGGGGTTTTTTACACTGCGAACGCACCGGTTCTGATCTTAAAAAAACTCCGCAAATATCGAGTCCGCCAATAGCAGCCCTCGCTCACTCAGCTTGACCCGGCCAACCTCCTCGATCAGTAATCCATCGGCAATCAGCGTCGGTATCTGCGAAAATGCGGCGTACACATCCGTGCCAAAGCGTGCCGCAAAAGCCGCGGGCAGGAACCCGTCCCGCTGCCGAAGATTGAGAAACATAAACTCGCCCATTGCCTGATCACGCGTGAGGGTATCCTCAACACTTCGTGCCTCACCACAAGTGATCACCTTTTCCATATAGCGCCGCGGATTGCGCTCATTGCTCCAGCGGATTCCCCAGTCCGGCGTGTTAGCGTACGAGTGCGCACCAGCACCAAGGCCAAGGTAGTTGGTACCGTTCCAATAGTTAGTGTTGTGGCGCGAACGAAATTGCGGCTGCGCAAAGCTCGAAATCTCGTAGTGCTCATATCCAGCCGTTTTGCACTGCGCTCGCACCTGTGTGTACATTTCGATCTCTTCATCTTCACTCACAGGAACGAGTCTCCCTTTCTTTCGCAGTGAGAAGAACGGGGTACGCTCCTCGTAGGTCAAACAATAGGTCGAAAGATGGGTCGGCCCATATGCAATCGCCTGAGACACATCGAAAGCAAACATATCGAGCGTTTGCCCTGGTACAGCAAAGATGAGGTCAAGACTCACGTTACGAAACCCTGCCTCGCGTACCCAGGCGAGGGAATGCTGCACGTCATCGATCGTATGCAATCTACCGAGCGTCTTTAGTACTGTAGGGTGAAACGACTGCACGCCAAAGCTCAGGCGATTCACACCAATGGCACGGTAGCCCGCAAGTTTTTCGTACGACACAGAGGCTGGGTCAGCTTCAAGCGTAATTTCCGCTTGCGGAGCGATAGCACTGTAGTCCGTGACATATTTCAGGAATCGCGCGATGGCAGATGGCGCAAATAAGGAAGGGGTCCCACCACCGAAGTAGAGCGTTTCGATCGGTTGGTTTTGCCACGGCGGCTGCGCTACATAATGACGAAACTCGGCACACAACGCCTCGACATACTGTTCTTCTGGCCACTGCTTGACGGCGTAGACGTTAAAGTCACAGTACGGACATTTGACGAGGCAGTAGGGAATGTGAACGTAGAGGGACAAGGGGTTGGGGGTTAGGGATTGGGGATTGGGGATGAGAGAAGAATAAAATTTCACAGAACGTCACTGTTTTTCTTTAACCAACCCCTAACCCCTAATCTCCAACCCCTATTTTCCGTACTTGCGAAGCACCGCGACGACCACACCACGAATCTCGACATCTTTCCCGCGAGCAATGATCGGCTCCATCTGTGCGTTGGCAGGTTGCAGACGCACGCGCCCACCACGATCAGGGAAGAATTTTTTCACTGTGGCTTCACCATTGACTAATGCGACCACCGTTTCTCCGGCCTGTGCGGTCGGTCGTTGTTCGATCACGATATAATCACCATCGAGGATGCCTTCCTCGATCATCGACTCGCCTTTGACGCGCAACGCAAAGGCAGTATCAGAACGGCGGACAAACTCAGATGGAACAGAAAGTGTGTCGTTTGTTTCGATTACTTCAATCGGCGCGCCAGCAGCAACACGTCCCAGGAGCGGCAGATCAACTGCTTCTGCTGATTTTCGTTGCTCGGGAATTTCAATGGCGCGACTCAAGTTCCATTTACGGGTGATGACCCCCTTCATCTCAAGATTCGTCAGATGCTTATGGACAGTTGCGAGTGAAGAGAGACCAAAATACGCACCGATCTCTTCAAGGGTCGGGGCATAGCCGTGGGTTGCGATATGGCTTTGTAAGTAGTCCCACATTTCCTTTTGTCGCCGCGTCAGGATCATAGAAACCTCCAGCTCCCCTTATGCCAGCGAACAAAAGGCGAATCAAGTCAAGTGCGTGATGTTTCTTCTTTTCAGGAAGTTTGAGAAAATACGTCAGTGGAGGTGTCATGCGAATCGTTCACAACAACATTAGGAAACTCTCGTTACGTTTGCTGCTGCTCGTGCTGGTGTTTCTTGTTTCCGGAGTATTTGCCTATCGCTGGCGCAACTCAGCTCTTCAAGCTGCCATCCAAATGCCACCTGATCTCAACACCATCAAACTCCCACCAGGGTTTGCTATTAGCACGTACACCCTCGACGTTCCGAATGCGCGGCAGATGGCTCTTGGTTCGCGCGGGACGCTTTTCGTTGGTTCGCTTTCAGGAAGCGTCTTTGCGGTCGTCGACCGCAACCACGACCAACAAGCGGATCAGGTCTTCACGCTCGTCACTGGATTACGTGCGTCAGCTGGCGTAGCCTTCCGTGATGGTGCCCTCTATGTTGCAGAAATTCATCGCATTCTGCGTTTCGATAACATCGAAGATCAGTTGGAAAATCCACCACAACCAGTCGTCGTGACGAGCAACCTGCCTAAAGAGGGCTGGCATGGTCTAAAGTTTATCGCCTTTGGGCCGGATAACTTGTTGTACGTCGCGGTCGGAGCACCATGTAATGTGTGCGAACGCGAGGAGCCGTTTGCCACCTTGTTACGCATGAAACCGGACGGCAGCGGTCTCGAAGTCTTCGCGCGTGGCATCCGTAATACGGTTGGGTTCGACTGGCATCCAGTTACCAAGGAATTATGGTTTACTGACAATGGTCGCGACATGCTCGGGGATGACCTTCCACCGGACGAGCTTAATCGCATCTCACAAAAAGATTTACATTTCGGATTTCCCTACTGTCACACAGGAGAGATTCCCGACCCAGATTTTGGTAAGAAACGAAAGTGCGATGCATTTGTCGCACCAGCGCAGAAACTTGGTCCGCATGTCGCGGCCCTTGGCATGACTTTTTACACAGGGACGATGTTTCCGCGGGAATATCACAATCAGATCTTCGTTGCTGAGCACGGCTCGTGGAACCGCTCAGAGCCGTTAGGGTATCGTATGACGCTCGTGCGGCTTGACGAGAGCGGAACACGAGCAGTGAAATACGAAACGTTTGCTGAGGGGTGGTTGCAAGATGGCGTTACCCGTGGACGACCAGCCGATGTCCTGGTGATGCCAGATGGGGCACTGCTGATGTCCGATGATCGCAACGATCGGATTTATCGGATTAGCTATAAACAGTGATCAGTTGTCAGTAAAAAAGGAAGATAAGTGATAGCGGTGGTTTTACTGATAACTGACAACTGAACACTCAGGTGATTTTGAGAAAAGAAGATACCCAAAGCCGAGCGAGTGAGGTACGATAGCGGAGAGACAGATAACGTAGGGAGAGGTGGAGGGGCTAGGGTGTTCAGGAAAGATTTCACCAGTCCAAGTGCTCAACAAATTAGTGGGCAACAGATTGCCGATTTGCGCTTAGCCGCAGCGCAGATGCGCGGTGCCAAGCGCCGTGCCTTTCAGGCCG
>VGTJ01000227.1 GCA_016874775.1 Deltaproteobacteria bacterium | reverse complement strand
CAACGCACCCTTCGCCACCTCAAACGGACCGCCGCCCGGTTGGGGTTCACGCTCCTCCCCCAGCCCGTCTCGGCCTGAGAGTGTGTTTCTGAGCAGTGCAGCGCGGAATCCCTCTGCGAGACCCTTCGTTACACTCGGGGTGACAACTCTGCTGTACCAATCTTCCGTGGACCAATTTAGTTTCCGCCTCCATCTTCCCTAAAGCCTGAAGCCTATAGCCTCAAGCCTTCCCTCACTTCTTAAGATACTTATCCATAAACGCCAGCGCGCGTTTGTACCCCGCTGCATACGCAGGCAATGGTGTCAGTTGAAAGAATCCGTGCGGTGCGCCTTCGATCACTTGCAGGTCGTGATCAACTCCGGCGGCCTTCAACGCCTCGGCCATCTTTATTGACTCAGCATAAATTGGGTCTTTGGTCCCCACACCGACATAACACGGTGGAAACTTCGCCGCACTCTTCAGCGGACTGATACGATGGTCGCCGCGTAAAGTCTCATACTGCTCGACTGGGAGATAGAACTGCTGATCAGGCTTCGGCGTTCCGAGCGCTTTCATGGTTTCATGATATTCGAATACCCCATAGATCAGCACACCAACACTAATCTTCGGACTTCCTTTCTGGATACTCTCAGCTAACACTGCACCAGCGAGATTGCCACCAGCAGAGTCTCCACCAACGGCAAGACGATTGGCATCGCCACCATATCTCGCAGCGTTTTCCACTGCCCATTGCGTAGCAAAGAAGCAATCATCAAAAGCAGCGGGAAAGCGATGCTTCGGCGCACGGCGATAATCAACGTTAATCGTGAGGTACCCACCTGCAGCGAATTCACGTCCGACGCGAAGATGCGTCTTCGGACTGCCCATTGTCCAACCACCGCCGTGGAAATACACCAGCACGGGATGTGGCCCATTCCCATGCGGAACAGAAATGTCTGCCGTCAAACGCCAGCCCGCAACCTCTCGAAGCAGAACACCATCATGCACGGCGCCTACCGACGGTGGATTCCCGTTCATTACCTCGTCATACCGCTGTAGCATATCAGCGGGATTCACCCCTTCTGGCACCCGTAGTGTCTCCATAAATTCAAGCAGGTCAGCTGGGACTTGATTCATATGACTTCCCTCCTTGCTTCTTTTGGCGGCGATTTTATCTGAAACACGAGTCAGTAGTCAGTAGCCAACAAGGGCAATCAAGGAAGAAGGAAGAAGGAAGAAGGAAGAATGTAAAACGCAAAACGCAAAGCGAACACGAACCGGTTTTGTCCTCAATTCTTCATTCTTCATTGGCTTTGTCATGCTGACTACTGTCTCCACCTCTATCTTCCGTCGCACTTTGCAAGCCACCTGGTGATATGGTAGACGGGGACCACCCCAGCACGGAAAGGGTGGAGGGGATGCAATTTTGGCTGTTTCATTTGATGCCGTGGCCATATCGGTCTCAAGATGTGGTCTCTCAGTTTTTGCGACACTAATGTGACCACCACAGTCATATACAGAGAGTGACAAGCGCATGCCAGAAAGGCTCAAATTCCTGTGTCGACCGCGGTGTTCAGCTTTGTTTTTTTTCCGCGGATTTCTTCTTAAGTTTTCTTACCCTTTGCTGATGTATATCTACGGACGCGGACAGGGAAGGCGGCACCTCCACCACCCCCACCACCCCCACGGCCCCTTCCCTGTCGATCCACTCCTCCTGACCTTCCGGCTTTCATTTTTTCCCCGTCACTGTGCTACAACAAGAAAAGGGTGTTCCATTTTTTAAATTCTGGCATTTTAGTCTTCGTAAAGAGGGAATTATGAAGAATACTGCTATCACGCTGCCTCGGTATCTTCTCCAACAGCAACAAGTACATGTTGGCGCGACTGGAGAATTTTCGATCCTGATGTCACAGATTTCCTTGGCCGTTCGACAGATCGCCTACGAACTCGGCCGCGCTGGCCTCCTCGGCATCCTCGGGGCAACCGAGGAAGTCAACGTCCAAGGAGAAGTTGTGCAGAAGTTAGACACTATCTCTAATGACGCATTTCTCAGCGCTTTTGAATACGGCGCATTGGTCACTGAAGTTGTCTCCGAGGAGATGGAGCAACCTGCCGAGATTCTTGGCAACAGCAATGGGAAGTATGTGATCTTCGTTGACCCGTTGGATGGCTCTTCCAATATCGATGTCAACGTCACTGTTGGTTCGATCTTCTCCGTCCACCGCCGTCCACAAGGGGTGAAAGGAGCCGATCTTGTCAAAGCCCTCCAGCTACCTGGCAACCAGCAGGTCGCAGCCGGCTATTCCCTCTATGGCTCAAGCACCATGCTGGTGTTCACGACTGGTCACGGTGTCCACGGTTTTACCCTTGAGCCAGGACTCGGAGAGTTTTTGCTCTCCCACGAGAATATTCGTATTCCCAAACGCGGCTCGACCTACAGCATCAACGAAGGACGGCGGTCAGAATGGTTCCCACCGACCAAAGGGTATGTTGATTACGTCCAGCAGAGCGATAAAACCACTGGCCGCCCCTATAGCGCGCGCTATGTGGGCTCACTCGTCGCAGATTTTCACCGTACCTTATTAAAGGGCGGGATTTATCTCTATCCCCCTGATCCCAAGAACAAAGATGGGAAACTCCGCCTGATGTATGAAGCCAATCCCTTAGCAATGGTGACAGAACAAGCCGGAGGCAATGCCAGCAACGGCACGCACCGTATCCTCGACCTCGTGCCAACCAGCCTCCATCAGCGAACGCCTCTGCTTATTGGTAGTGCAGATGATGTCTCACAGGCAGAATCTTTCTACAGGTAAAGCCTTGGGAATTCTTGACTCGTCGGTTTACCATGATAGCAACCAGTTTCACTGCTCTATGTAAGGAGGAGATCCTATGACAGAACGTGTCCGCGAAATTTTGAGTTGGTATGAAAGTGATAACCCTGGAACACGGACGAATATTGCACGATTACTCAATCATGGTCGTCTTGGCGGCACCGGAAAACTGGTGATCCTCCCGGTCGATCAAGGATTCGAACATGGTCCAGCTCGCAGTTTCGCACCAAACCCTGCTGGCTATGATCCAGAGTATCACTACCGACTCGCCCTCGAGACAGGTTGCAATGCCTACGCAGCGCCGCTTGGGTTCATCGAAGCCGGCGTAAGCAAGTTCCTCGGTGAAATCCCCCTCATTCTTAAGCTCAACAACCACGATGTGCTCCATGACGAAAAAGACCCACTGTCTGCTGTCACAGCCAGTGTCGATGATGCCCTGCGCCTCGGCTGCACCGCGGTCGGCTTCACGATCTATCCCGGCTCTTCACAAGCACAGACGATGTACGAACAGGCCCGAGAGATCACCAAAGAAGCCAAAGCAAAAGGACTGGCAATGGTGTTGTGGTCCTACCCTCGCGGGTCTGACCTCAGCAAAGAGGGTGAAACGGCGATCGATGTGGTGACCTATGCCGCACAGATTGCTTGCCAGCTCGGTGCACATATTGTGAAAGTCAAGCTGCCAAGTGCTCATATAGAATTAGGTGAAGCCAAGAAAGTTTATCAGAAACACCACATTCCGATCGAAACCTTGCCAGAACGGGTGCGGCACGTCGTACAAAGCTCCTTCAATGGCAAACGAGTTGTGATTTTCTCCGGTGGGGCAAAGAGTGATAACGACGAATCCTTCTTCAATGAAGTGCGCGCGATTCGTGACGGCGGTGGCTTCGGCTCGATCATCGGCCGCAATTCCTTCCAGCGTCTCCCAGCAGAAGGCCAGGCGTTCTTACGCACGTGTATGCAGATTTATGCCGGGGAAGTGAAGTAAGCTCCAGGGTAAGAAAGGCTTCAGGCTCTAGCTTGTGGCTTGAAGCCTCTTCTCATCGCGTATCCGCATAAAACTCCCGCAACCTCTCCGCTGGCACACCGAAGAAATAACACAGTCGTAACGTCCACATCCGCACGATCGTGCGGAAGACACCATCCTGCTGCCAACGTCGGGCTGAAGTCACTACCTGTTCTTGTAAGCACGCGATCTTTCCGGCGCGCTTCAATCTCCGGCTGAATTCGATGTCTTCCATCAACGCCAGGTCAGGGAAGCCGCCGATCTCATGAAACGTCTGACGACGAACAAAAATTGCCTGATCACCAGTTGAGATTTTCGTCAATCGGGAACGTAGGTTCATCATTGTCTCGATCATGCGGAACGGCCATCCCTCTGCATCGAGGCGAACATCGAACCGCCCACCCACAATCTGAGGATCGCTGAACGCGTGTGTCAGCACTTGGAGAAACCGGGGCGGAGGTTTGGTATCGGCATGCAGAAACACAAGGGCATCACCACTAGCTTCACCGGCACCGGCATTCATCTGGCGGGCCCGTCCGCGAGATGCAAGAACCACCCGATCCGCATGGGCTTGCGCAAGCTCTGTCGTACGATCCTCACTGCCCCCATCGACAACAACTAACTCACACTCCCCTTCCTGCCGAATGCGCGTAAGCGTCTGCACGATTGAGGGAGCTTCATTGAGTGTGGGGATGATAATTGAGAGGCGCATGGGCTGACGCAACTAAAAATGAAGAGTGAAAAATGAAAAATTGAGAAATCTGTGGGCCTGAACCGGAACCCAGAACATTGGTGCACTTTACCCAGGAGCCCCACGGCTATGTCATTGAGAGAAGAGCGAAGAATCCTTTTGCCTTCCCTCTTCTTCTTACACTTTTCACTTTGCATTTTTCATTCTTAATTTTTGGCTTCATCCTCCTGCCCGTAGAAAGGCGAGTGTCAACTGGCGATGAAAAGTCTCGACAGTTTTCTCTCCGACCCCAGCCAGTGAGACCGCCAGCGTCGTTCGTTGAAACTTCAAGATCGGATTAAATGCCGGATATCGAGGGTCTTGCGGACGAATGCGCAATGTCGCACTGCCATCAGGAAGCGTGAGGGAAAAGCACGTCTCACCAGTGGCTTCTTCTTTTCTATACGAGTATGCCCCTGCCTTACACATCTTCTCTATGCCCTCGATGACCTCGGCGCTGGCAAAGGCAAGATCCCAGGTAAAGTCCCGCTCCCTCACGCTGTCCTCCATGCGTAACCAACACCCGCCCAGACGATGCTGCTGCTTCGTATCATCGCTGACTATGGCGGTCAGGGACAATCTGAAACGTGAGAATCACAGGCGTCCCATCTGGCGGCAGCAGCGCTGTGTTTGCCACAAATCGTGAGGGAGAAGCAACGTAGGCATGGATACTCAATGCGCCGTTACTGACTTTTCCACTTGGACAGCTGTACAAACACACCAGGCAGCCCGGACGTGGCCCTAACGGATTCTTGTTAAATGGACGGTCAAGGTTACCACCGAAGCGCCACGAAGCCACCGGTTGAAGATCAGCAGGCGAAGTCGAGGAAAAGACGTCAGCGACTGGAACTCCTTCTGGCTTCTCCTTCCATGCCACACGAATCACAATTTCGCTCCCTGTCACTTTCTCCTGTGGCGCAGCGTGGTCATCATGCTTCCGCTCAGTCCACGATGCCATCGTCAAGTTGTCTCCTGGTTTTGCTCCCAACTTTGCCAACTCAGCATGAAAGTCGAGATCATCGACCGGTGTCTCAATCAGTGCTGTCGGTGAGGTTCCCTTATGCCAGACCAGGAAATGGTAATGGGCTTGTTCACCGTGCGCTGCGTTAAAACGTTGCGCGTAGATGCGACCAAAAATTTGTATTTCTTTGGTGTCGGCACGCACCAGGATTGGCTGTTCCATTGAGGGTTCGGAAAGCGCTAATGAAACACCAGTCATACCACCGCAGAAAATCACAAGCGCCAGCAGGAGTCGATTCATATTATCTGCCTTTCCTTATCCTTACGTTTGTCGTTGTTCCTGTAGTCCCCTACATTCAGCCTTCGGCCTTTTTTTTATTCGGCACTGTTCACTGTGTTCCACGGCCCCGGCCGTCGCCACAGGTACGGGAGGTCGACAATCATCCCCGGCGTCTGCGCATCGGTCAATAGCCGCAAGGCATCTAAGAGCACCCAACGCTGCTGTGCCGCATTAAACGGTTCACCCAGCGGATGGCCAAACGGCCAACGCAGGAACACCGCACGCGGCGGGCGAGTCTTTTCCGTCAGTTCTCGTTGGATGCTCACCGACACCGTTGGGATACCCTGTCGTTCAATTTCTCTGGCGACCAGTCCCACGGACCGGTTACACAGCCCTCACGCGGGAGTCAGTACCACCGCATCGACCTTGTCCTGTGTGAGTCGGCGGGCAACTTCCGGAGCGGTCTCGGTTGACAATCGGTGAATGTGTGGGCCATCGATATGCCCCATGAAGCTGTAGTGAAACGGAGCAACGGCGCCAATGATATGCTCTTGAGCTAACTCCTTGAGACGGGTGAGCGGCAGGACGATGTTAAGATCTTTGTCGGCATCACGATGATCATAATAATCGTGAGTGATACAGAACTCGTCCAGATCGCTCTCACCAGGAATCACACGAAAGCTCGGATCGCCATCTTTATCGTTCATATCAAAGGGCACGTCAGTCTTCAGATGCACTCCTGCCGTCGTAACCACTGCGACTGTACATCGTGCGAGCGGTTTCACCAGCGGCGTCCACAGCGGCGGCCCATATTCATCCAATTGTTGCCCAGCAAGCCAACGCTTGGTCAGCCCAGGAAAGCGGCTGAAGAGTAGCGCGAGGAGTTGATTCTGCAAACGGTGGAAATTCATCCACCCAGGATAAGGGAGAAAAAAGAAAGGGGAAAGGCTGTAGACCATAGGCTACAGGGATGAAGAAAGGCTGAAGGGCGTAGGCCGAAGGAAAAAACTAAGACCCTGGAGCGACTGTTTTTTCCCTACAGAGCTGAAAACCGCTTCTGCTTTCCCTGTAGTCCTGTCTTTACGTCAGCCTGTCACCCCATCCAAATCGAACTCCTCGATAAATATAGGCAAGGGGTGTCGATTCTTGCCGAGACGATGTAGGGCGGCTGCAACATTCGCACGATTTGTGACAATTCCATGAGTCTTGTGCAAGTGTTGCAGTAGCAGGGTTATCGTCCATCTGTCAGTAAGGTAACCGAGCTGGCGTGGGCTTTGGGCAAGGGTTTTCTCTAAAGTCAGCTCGATATGTACGACCCCTTTGGACGGTCGACCACTGCGTTTGCCGTCGGCGAGACGAAGAGAAGTGTCGTTCTCACCTCGTCGCCGATTGAAGCGTGCCGCCCAATTGTACACCGTTTGTCGGGTGGCCCGGAGACGCTCGGCAATAGCCTGTGAATTCTCTCCAGCATCAAGCCAAAGAAGTGCCTGGGCACGCCGGGCTTCGTTACTTAAGACCGTGCGTGCCACGAATTCTTCGAGCACTTGTCGCTCTTGAGAAGTAAGAGAAAAAAATGACATGGGCTTCTCTCCCTCTCGTCGTGTCAGCGATCAGCAATCAGCGTTCAGCCGTCAGCTTCGTAGAAAGCACTCAGCTGTCAGCGATCAGCTATGAGCCAGAAAAGAAGAACGAAAGATTCTCACCAAGGCTGACTGCTGAAAGCTGATCGCTGAATGCTTTTT
The DNA here is from genome assembly GCA_016874775.1 of Deltaproteobacteria bacterium. NCBI lineage: Bacteria > Pseudomonadati > Myxococcota > Myxococcia > Deltaproteobacteria bacterium. The sequence continues at coordinate 756 of VGTJ01000227.1, read as the reverse complement.
GAAGAGCTGAAAGCTGAGTGCTGATAGCTGATCGCTAATTGGCTGACAGCTAATTAGTACAAGAAATACTGAAATTCGACCCACACATTGTCTTTACGATTGAAGAAACCTAAACCACCATTGCCACGTCCATCTAACACGTTGTAACGAATACTGACTGCAAAGGGGTCCCGGAAGCGCCAGTCGAGTCCTGGCTGAAGCAGCCAGTTACCATGCCAGTTATAGAAGAAGGTGAAACTCGGCCGCAGGTTTCCACCCATGTACGGTGTACTCACCGAAAAGGTCGTCAACCAGTCACGACTCGGGGCTTTCGCTAATGCACACCCTCTACCGCTTCCTGTGCCCGGCCCGCACGCATTTGCTACCGCCGCATTGGTCACTGGTTTCTGGAAGTTTCGATTGACACTCGCTACCTGATCGCGGTCGTTAAAGATCCCAAACGGTTGGCTTTTATCGTTGAAATTCGTATCCTGCCCGTTGCGCCGGGTGTAGAAAATCTGCGCGGAAAAGGCAAACGAGTTGCCTGGATTAAGCCACGTGATCCATTGGTTGTGGTCTAAGCCAATGACAAACAAGAACCAGTCGCGTTCCTTAAAAGCGACTTTCCGCGTTCCCGCCTGACGCGCTAATGCATGGGCAAGAATTAAGTTACCGATTAAGAGCGAGGAAGAAGCGTATAGTTCCAATCGCCATGAAACTTACCGGGTTTGATATTGAGCGCTTGAAACTCATCGTCGGAGACCTGTAGGCCTTTGG
>VGTJ01000226.1 GCA_016874775.1 Deltaproteobacteria bacterium | reverse complement strand
GAGCTGGGAAGCCTATGATGAACACCTGCGTCAACGCACCCTTCGCCACCTCAAACGGACCGCCGCCCGGTTGGGGTTCACGCTCCTCCCCCAGCCCGTCTCGGCCTGAGAGTGTGTTTCTGAGCAGTGAAGCGAAGAATCTCTTAACAAACACTGAAGAGAGATGTTTCGCGGCGCTCAACTAAGAAGCAAAGACATCACAAAAGGAGAGAAAACCATGACTACTTTACCGATTGCAAGTGTAGATATTTTCGGCAAAGGCGTATTGCGTGCCGAAGGCGTTGTCGTCGATCGTGATGGCAGCGTTTGGGGTGGTGGTCGCAACGCCAAAGTTTACAAGGTCACACCGGACAACGTGGTCCACGAAGTCACAGAATTGCCTGACCGTGCGATCCCTAACGGCGTGACGTTAGATCGCGCTGGTAATTTTGTTTACTGCGACCTGAGACACAAAGCGGTGATGCGTTGTTCACCTGACGGTAAGGTCTCGATGATCGCCGATCGCGCTGGCGACTTGCCGCTATCGATTCCCAACTTCTGCAGTTATGACGCCGAGGGGAATCTATATGTCTCGAACTCCAGCTCGCAACCAGGAGCCAAAGTCTTTGAAGAATTCACTTCACCGGCTCCGAACGGCGCGGTTGCCCGTATTCGACCCGACGGTCGCGGAGAAGTCGTCGCGACAGGAATCTATTTCGCCAACGGCACAGCAATCGACCCGAATGAGGACGCCGTCTACGTTTTGGAAAGTAGCCGGTACGACTGTGTGCGCATCGCCATCAAGAAAGATGGCACCTTCGGCAAACCAGAGGTATATGCTTCCGGTTTTCCTGCCATACCCGATGGCATGGCATTCGACGTCAATCGCAATCTCTACATTACCCTGCCAGGTGTCCCACAGGACGGCAAACTTGCGCCCAGGAATAAGATCATCAAGGTAGATACCAACGGCAAATGGGAATTACTGATTGATGACCCCGACGGAACCAAGCTGGCGTTTCCGACTAACTGTGCGTTTGGTGGACCTGGATTGAAAGACCTCTATATTGCTAATCTTGAAGGCGACCACTTCAACCGCGTGCATCTCGGGGTCGCTGGCCATCCGCTGTACCATCAGCGGTAGGAATCATTTGGTCCCTCCTGGGAGCGCGGGCGTCCCGCCCGCAGAAAAAGCGACCGAGACGGTCGCGCTCCCAGGGAAGACGTTTTCTTACAAAGAGCGCCCAGCCTTTATATCGCCCCCTTCGCCTTCAGCGTACTCATCTCTGTACCACTCAACCCAATCCGTTCCAGCACTTCTTGTGTGTGTTCTCCAAGGCGTGGTGCGCCACGTTTGAAAGCCGTTACCCGATCTTTCCCATCAGTGCCCACCGACACTGGATAGAGGAGATCACGCCCGATTTCAGGATGATGCATAGGCTGAAACGTACCACGGGCCTGGAAATGTGGGTCATCCATATTTTCTTCGGGATACCTGACACTCGCCCACAGCAATCCCTTGGCTTGGGCGCGATGGTACACCTCTTCCATCGGCAGCGCGGCCACAAGTTTATCAATCCAACCACTGAAATATGCTTGCGCTTCGGCGGGAGACTTCTTGGCCAACTCACGGTACGACTCAGAAGCAAGGTCATGCTCGATACCAATCTCAGTGAGCATCTCACCAATAACACGGACGTCACGTTTGCCCCAGAACATGAACGCCTTGACGTAGCGCCCATCTTTGGTGCGACGGAGCCACGGCAACGAGCGCACCTCAGCAGCGTGACGACCAGTCTGCCGTTGTATGACTTTCTGATTATAAATGTAGTACGGCATAGCCACTTCAGTGCACAAACTCACGGCCTCATGAATCGACACATCAATACAATCGCCTTCACCAGTGAGTTCGCGAAAGTTGAGCGCTGCTGCAATCGCGATCACTGCGTTTTCGCACGCAATGTGATAGGCTTGCCACATTTCCGGCGCGATTGGCGGCGTATCGAACGTGCCATCAGGACGTGAGTCATAGCCGCACGAGGCCATCACCCCACCCATCGCGAGCTGAGTGAGGTCTGTCATCTTGAGGTCGCGATACGGACCATCGAGTCCAAAAGGTGTGACGGTGCAGACAACAAGTCGCGGATTGGTCTGTTGTATCGCACGATAGAGCGTTAGCCGTTGCGCCACATCTTTTGCCTCACCGGAATCGATAATAACGTCAGCACGCTTCGCCAGACGTTCCAAGACACCACGAGCTGCTGGGTGATCGACTTCTAAGCTCACACTTTGCTTACCCAAATTGTAGCGCGAGAAACACACACTCTGTTCTGGATCACGCTGAGGTGTCGTAAATGGACCGAAGCGGCGCGAGTGAGACCCACGTCGCCCTTCCAACTTGATGACCTCCGCACCAAACGACGCTAATAAGACTCCAGCAAATTCTCCGCGCTCGTCACCACTTTCGATGACGACCGTTCCGGCAAGAGCGGAACTCAGCAAAGCTTGGTTATCCATATTAGATCACCCACTCCTCTCTCAGCGTCGCGATTTCCTCGGGTGTGAGTCCCAGAACGTCGCGGTACACCGCATCGTTGTCCTCACCGAGCGACGGCGCACCGCGCCCTGGTAGTCCACCAACATGCACGTGCATCTTCTCGAACTTTGCGGGAAAGCCCTCGATCGGCCAGGTGCCGATTTCACTTTGTGGGAGCGGAACAAAGTAGCCACGCTCCTTGAGTTGGGCATCGCGCGTGCAGCGGTCGTCCGCTTTCTGCACTGCTCCTGCTGGCACGTCGCGTTTCTGCAGTCGCGTCATGAGGTCATAGCGATCTTCACTTTTAGTGAATTCAGTCAGCAAACGATCGAGGTCATCTTCGTTGGTTTTTCGCCCGGCTGCAGTCTGGAAGCGCGCCTCGCGTGCCCATACAGGTGAACCAATCTCTGCCACCAGGGCTTGCCACTGTTCGTCGGTCTGGACAGCGATAGTGAGCCATTCGTCAGTACCACGACACGGATACGCACCATGCGGCGCCCAGTCTACCGCTTGCATACGATTGCCATGACGGGCAGTGTGTGTACCGGTCAGTTGCGCCTCTAGGACTGCGGTTCCTGAGGTCATGATGCCAACTTCCGTTTGCGACGTGTCGATATAGCATCCAACCCCAGTCTTGCGTTGTTTCAACAAGGCAACCAACACCAGCATCGCCCCATAGTAACCAGTAGAGTGGTCGAGATAGGAATAGCCCCAGCCTGCTGGTGGCATCGGCTCTGGCAAGCCAGACATGTGGGTCAGACCCGACAAGGCCTGCGCTGTCGGGCCGACACTCAAATAGTCGTTATAGGTTCCCGACTTCCCCATGCCGGAGATCTGCATGTAGATGAGTCCAGGATTGACCTCACGCAGGGTGTTATAGCCAAGGCCCCAACGTTCCATCTGTCCAGGGCTATAGTTCTCGCACAGGACTGTGGACTTCGCGATCAAGCGTTTGAACAAATCCTGCCCTTGCGGCATGTTCATGTTGAGGGTCACGCCGTATTTACCAGCGTTGATATTGTTGAATAGCCCACTGCGATTGAGGCTGTCCGGTTCGCCGCCTCGGACTTTGGGGAACACGCCACGTAATAAGTCGAGTGCACGATCATCATGCCATTCGACACGAATCACTTCCGCGCCCATCGTCGCCAGCATGCGCGTGCAGTTCGGTCCGGCCACAATGCGGGTGAGGTCGATAACACGTACGCCCTCAAGAGGACGTCGCTTAGAGGTCGTGTTGTTTGCCATTGTGTTCTGTCTCCTACGGTAGGTGTCCACCGACGCTGCGGCATTATGGCGCGTTCCAGCTTATCCGGCAACCGTTGACAACGTGTAGGTTGAATTGCTGTTCGAGAGGCGGTAGAGAAAGGGCGATGCCCCCTGCCGCGCATGTGGAGGTGGGCCATCCAAGCAAAAAGGAGGGCGCTATGAAAACACAATCTGTTACAGTCGATCCGTCAACCGTGCCGTGGAAATCCCTGGCACTCGATAGTGACGGCACCGTCAATTTGCAGATGTATCTCAAAGGAGCAGACGATGGCCCAGAGGCGATCCGCGCGAGGATCTGTGACGGGTATGAGGTCGAGCCCCATTTTCACCTGGCAGCGCAGTTCCAACTTTTGCTCGAAGGGACGATGACCTTCCCGATGTTCAAACTTGAAGCTCCCGCCGTGCATTATACGGAGCATAACGTGCCGTACGGGCCATTTATCGTCAATGAAGGACACGACATGCTCGTGTTACATACCAAGCCCGGCGGAGTGATTATGATGCGCGACAAAGAACGCCGCCGTCAAGCAAATGCGCGTGGGCGAGAGTTCTCCTGCTGTGCGCACGAAGTAGAATGGGAACCGATGCCGGGACATACTGGGGCACGGCGGAAAGTCTTGATTCCGGCCCAGCGAGGACCATCAGCAGAGCTGATCGAATGTCCACCACAGATGGAACTCACAGTTCCAGTCAGCCCCTATGGTCGCTATGAAGTTGTGTACCGCGGCTCAGTTCTCGCCGACGGAAAGGAATTAGCACCAAAGAGCATACGGTTTGTCGACGCTGGCCAATCGGCGTCACCGCTCGTTAGTGGCCCCACAGGAGCAAGCATCATTGTGCTGACGTACGACGCCGATGCAGCAAAGAGCTATGGTGGAAGCACTGAGGAAGTGCTGGCGCGCATGGAACAGTAAACACCAGTTAGCGAAATTCACGAAGAGAAAAGGAGCAACTTGACTATGGCCGAACCAGGAATTTTTGAGATCATCTATTCAACCCGGGCGATGCGTCGCCTCAAGCCCGATCCCATTCCTGAAGACGTACTGAAGAAAATTGTTGATGCAGGCATCCGCGCACCCAGTGGTGGCAATGTGCAAGAATGGGCATTTGTGCTCGTGCGCGACCCGGAGTTGAAGCGCTTTATCCGCGATTACTATTGGAACACCTGGCAACAAATTGGAGCCTCAGGCAACTTCTCACTAAAGGACCTACCACAGCCACAGCAACGGATGCTTAATGCCGCCGCGGACCTCGCCGCCAATCTCGATGAAGCACCAGTATTGTTATTAGCATGCGCGCACAGAGAGTATACGCCGATTGCCGCGATGAAACTGCCACGGGCAAGTCTACTGGCAGTCCACGGGTCGATTTTTCCTGCGATTCAAAACATCCTGTTAGCTTGCCGCGCACTCGGTGTCGGCGCCACGCTCACGACTATTCACTCGTTCTTTGAAGATAAACTCAAAGCAAAAATCGGTATTCCAGAGAAGATGGAAGTCGCCGCTATGATTCCAATGGGTTATCCACGCGGCAAATTTGGTCCGGTTTCACGTAATCCAGTCGAAGAAGTCATTCACTGGGATCGCTGGGGCAATCAGAAGAGCTGATCTTTTTTGTGTTCTCGAAAAAGAAAGGAGGGCAACGACAACCAATCATCGCGATAGACGATCATGTCGAGCACCTGGGTCACATGGAGGCAATCAACTCTCAACTGTGTTGTTTAACAGAAAGGAGAACGGCGATGCCGCAAGAAGGTGATACCAAGAAAAAACATTGTGAAAAATGTCAACAAGAAACGACGTGGCGCTATTATGATTCGATGTTTGGCAAAGAGATCTGGCAATGTGTGGATTGCCAAAGCCGATATTATGAATAATTGCGTCGGGACGCACGGCCGTGCATCCCGACAGAGCGGCCCGGCAAGCAGCCCTACCCCAACTGCGTATGCACGAAATCGATGATCTGCTGCACTGCCTGTGCAGAAGCAGGTGAAGAGGCATTACGAATCGGGAACCCTTCTGCTTCTCCCTCAAAAAGTTCGAGCTGTACAGAACCACCCGCTTTGCGATACTGAGACACGAAGCGATCCAGATCGACACGAGGATGGGCACGGTCTTCAGTCCCTTGAATATAGAGCACTGGAGGAGTCATCACTCGTTCTCCCCGTTCTAATGCCAGTACCGGATTTCCCTCTGCCATTGCATCTTCGGTGATCCAGTATTTGTCGTGCAGCGGAATGACAACATCAATCAGATCAGGGCGCGGTTGGCCACTGGCTTTGAGCTTCTTCGCATAATGGTAACGTGCAAGGGGATCGATTACTGGCCAGCCGAGAATGATGCAGCGGAGAGTAGCGTCAACTGCAGGCGATCCGGCAGGAAGCGGGAGCGCTCCATAGCGTGGGTCATTCGGCCGCATACCCAACAACGCAGCTTGATGCGCACCGCTGGAGCTACCAAACATGCCCACCAAGTCAGCACGACTGCCCCACGTCGTCGCTTTGGCTTTGAGCCAGCGAATCGCATAATTGATATCGACCAATGAGCCAGGGTACGACGCATCTGGTGGCACGCGAAAATCGAGTGCCGCAACCACCACGCCACTCTTTGCCAGCGGCTCGTTGATCGGTGTATCCATCAAGCGATCGCCCATACACCACGCGCCACCATGTAAATCAATGACTAATGGGAACGGTCCAGCACCACGAGGCTTGAACAAGCGAGCGAGCAGCGGTTTATCCCCATGACGCAGATACTCAACATCTTCAATATCGATGTCATACGTTTTGCGTGCGTTGGTCGCCATAAGAAATCCCTCCTTTTTGTGAATACTCTCGGTTATCCTAAGAAGACCCAACTTTAGCAATTCGTCTGAGGTACTCGGTGATACGTTTGGCATTCGCGCCAACATCGCTCTTCCCGACGCGTGAGACAGAGCGGACATCAATACGACTGCCAGTACCAGCAGCCGCAATGCGAACCACCACATCATCCTTGAAACCGAACCAAAAAGTCGTGTCAGTTGCTTCGATGCGGCCTTCGCCGGGTTCGTTCGCAACGACCTCCCACCCCATGTCCTTCGCTACTGCCAGTGCGTGAGAGAAAGCTTGAGCTGGTGGAATCTGCAAAGAGAGAGGTCCCAAATCAGGGTAGCCAGTGCGTTGCTGAGCAGCGAGTTCTGGCCCTTCGTATTCCGCGGTATTTGGCGCACTGGCACGGAGGGGCAGAACAGCAACAAATTTCGGTGGGGTTTCTGTATCCGTAGTGATGTCATGAATCATTGGCACACTTTTCACGACCTGCCACCACTGCCAAGGAATCCAGATTGCCACGACTCCACCGATAAGACCAATCACAGCCAGTACAAATCCACGTCGCGCACTTCCTGAGCGCGCAAAGAACAGACCGAAGAGAGAGAGCACCGCTGCGGCTACCCCTGCATACGCCGCCCAACGAAAGACGGTCAACCCAGGGCGAAAATCCCACAAGCCGAGGCGATAACCGATACCAGATAACGGCAACAACAGAGCGGCAACCAGCGCCAACGCAAAACCACCAACAGCAACGCGAGAAAGCGGTCGAGGTATTATATCTGTATCCATGCCCTCTCTTTGACGCATCGTGTTGGGAATGGCAAGAGGAGGAGAGCATGAGACCCTTGCATTATCGGCTCATCGAGCGATTGAGTCATTGAGGGATCGATTAAACAAAAGCTGAAAGCGTTACCTCGCTGCTACCGTAGTGTCGATAGCAGTTTGCCTAACGCGTGCTTGAGTGCGGTCTCCCATACTGAAGCTGCACTCAGATAGACTTCATTGTCTGGATGCGTAACAACGGTACGAGCTTGTGTGGATAGCTCGGGAGCATCGTCAGCCATCCACAGGAATGTACAGGTATCGATAAGCAGCTTCACGACCCCTGTCCTTCAAAAGCTTGGAGAATTTCTTCAGGCAACGGCTCAAAAAACTCTGGTGGTACTTTGACCTTCCCCTTCGCTGTCCCAAGCGGACGAGGGGTAGTCCGTGGCTGGGGTAGAGGACGAATTTCGGCGATTGGCACATGATGGCGGCAAAGCAGAATCGTCTCCCCAGCTTCTAGATGCTTGAGGTAACGCGAAAGATGCGTCTTTGCCTCATGGATCTTAAGTTTAATCATGAACTTTAAAATAGACTAAGAAATGAACTCACCCAACATTATTCTGTTGTCTGGGTTAATCTTTGCAGCGTTGCTTTCGCCTCTTGCAAATCTTTCGTATCAAACCCTTCGGTAAACCAGTTGTAGACATCTGCTAGCATCTGGTGTGCTTCCCTCAGTTTACGGTGAGTCTCGTGCTGCGTGCTGCGTGTTGCGTGATCCTGCGCTTGGAATTGTCGTAGGCGCACTAAGGCATGGGCAAGAATTAAGTTACCGATTAAGAGCGAGGAAGAAGCGTATAGTTCCAATCGCCATGAAACTTACCGGGTTTGATATTGAGCGCTTGAAACTCATCGTCGGAGACCTGTAGGCC